>JBATFE010000102.1:0-1733 GCA_049664445.1 Gammaproteobacteria bacterium | reverse complement strand
GTGTAGAGTGCCGCGGTTAATAACAACACGGCGCCTGCCTGGTGGATTGCCGCGAGTGATACAGGCACGTGCAGCAGCAGCGTTGCTATGCCAAGGCTGACTTGCAGTATGGCGGCTGCAAGCATCAGCTGCACGCCGGTTGTCACGGTTGCGGGTAGCGTGACACGACGGGCGGCAAGCCATAACAGGATAACGCCGAGAAATACCAGCGTTGCCAGCAGGCGGTGCTGAAACTGGACGGTGGCAATGTTCTCGAAGAAATTAAGCCACAACGGGTCCTGCATGAAGATCGCCTCGGGTATCCAGTGACCGTCCATGAGAGGAAAGGTGTTGTAGGCAAAGCCTGCCTTCAGACCGGCAACAAAACCGCCGGAAAGGATGGTAATGAATATCAGCCCCGTCAGCAGCGTGGTGGCACGCCGCAGCCCGGCAGGTGTGCCGACTGATGGCCGTCCTCCCGGCAAGAGTCCCAGCGCGATATGAAACATGTAGGTGTATATCAGGATGGCCAGCCCCAGGTGGGCCGTCAGCCGGTACTGGCTGACGTGCGGGTTATCAACCAGGCCACTTTTCACCATGTACCATCCCAGCAAGCCCTGCAGGCCACCGAGAACAAACAGTGTCACCAGTTTCGGGACCAGCGGGCGGCGTATCCAGCCACGGGCGAGAAAATACAGGAACGGCAACAGAAACACGGTACCAATGGTGCGTCCCAGCAGCCGGTGCGAATATTCAAACCAGTAAATCCGCTTGAAGCCCTGCAGGTCCATACCGAGGTTGATCTTCTGGTATTCCGGCGATTGCTGGTAGAGCCTGAAGCTCTCGTCCCAGCTGGCCTGGTCGAGGGGCGGCAGGATGCCGAAGATCGGGTCCCATTCCACCATCGACAGGCCGGAACCTGTCAGTCGTGTGACGCCGCCCAGTACCACCATGGCATACACCATGAGGCAGCAAACAAACAGCCAGACGGCAATACGCCGGTCGTGAATGCTGTCCGCTGTTGTGGTGTTATGCTGGCTCATGCGACTGGAATTCTACCTGAATCCAGTCGCGAATCTACTGTTACGCTTGTACCTGTCGCGGGTAGAATGCGGCAGCAAGTGTCAATTCAATAAAAGCGGCGAGTGGGTTCTTATGAAACAGGTGTTCTTGTTTGCATTGCTGGCAGGTTTGCTGTTACTGGCGGCCTATTATTACTTCCAGCCTGTTGTGCCGCAGCCAGCGCCGGATGTGCAAACCGGCTCCGTTGTTGATGACACGGCTGCCCTGTCCGATTCATTCACGGGTGAGGATGATGCGCCGCTGAGGGCGGTACTTGATATCACTGTGCATACCCTGGAAGGACTCAGGGTGTTGCTGGATCGTGCAGAGGAACTGGCGATGCGGCCGGCGGCGCAGGGCGAGGAGGCCAGCGTGGTGCTGGTGCTGCACGGCCCCGAGGTGGAGTTCTTCTCCATCAGGAATTACGAAAAGTACAAGGATATTGTCGACCAGGCCGCACGCCTGGATGCCTTTGATGTCGTCGACGTGAAGATTTGTCAAACCATGCTGGAGGTGCAGGGCATTGCACGTGATGACATCCCGTCATTTATCGAGCAGGTGCCGTTTGGACCGGATGAAGTCGAGCGTCTCAGGCAGCAAGGCTACGTGGCTTTCTGATTTGAGTCGCGGCTGCGGCTAAGCATATAAAAATTGCCACGGAATCCACGGAAGAACACGGAAAGATAAATACC
>JBATFE010000101.1:0-3039 GCA_049664445.1 Gammaproteobacteria bacterium | reverse complement strand
CCCAGGATTCCGGGAAGGCATCACCGACTTCTGAAAAGCGCGGGATGATACCGCCGCCATAACCGTAGACACTGACCGTGCCGCCTTTCCAGTAACCCTTGCGGGTTTCGTAGGAGTGTTCCAGTTGACCAAGCAGGCCGTTGGTTACGCTGTTGATGCGCTCATCGGGATGCTCGTCACGCAGTCTCTTGATGCCGGTGATGAAACTTGGCCACGGGCCGGTTTCCAGATTATCAAGCATCGGTGTTGGGTAGGTGTTCTTAGCCATGGTGATCTCCTGAAGAATTTGTTTTCGCTTACACCAAGTTCTTAACTGATTAAAGAGCCGCTGGCTGCCCGAAAACCTGTTTCAGGCAACTTGGAAATCAGTAAATTAATCATGCCTGCGGCAGACTAACTTTTGATTACGCGCATTCTAGGAGTGGACTCAGTGTGAACATATCCTACCCATGGGATGGCGCGGATATTGGCCTGTATCCCGAAATGGGTATTGGCAAAAATATTATTTAAATTCCTGTAGTTAGTTGACAGCAGGTGACAAACTAATGAGAGTAGAATTTTTTCTTATGTTAACGCGTACTTATATGCTATTTCGCTCGTGGCACACATGTCCGGACAGCGGGATTCCAGATTCATGAATGAGAATAACATGCATTATCAAATAGGTAGCGCGCACGGTTTTTTTGGAAAAAGCAGTGATTAAAAGTTGCTGCCTTCGTAGTATTGCCTCCCGGATTATGATGAACAGCCGCACAGTCTTACAGCCTTTTGATCTTGCCGACGAGGCCGGGTACCAGACGTGGCGTGAAGCCAGGCTTGCCGGTTATTGCGCGCTGGCGGCTGATACGGTCGTGCCTGTCAGGGATCTGGCAGCACTCGATGCCAGCGAGCATGCGGCCATACTGGAGCGCTGTCGAAACACCAACTTTGCCATCTACGAGGTGACTGGCGGGGTGACGACGGACAAGCACGCAATACGTGCGCTCGGGCGGCAGTTCGGTCTGGAGCATCTGGATATGAATCTGCGCGCCGATGAAGACAGTATCACCTCGCTGCGGGTGCACGAGGCCAGTGCCGGCACACATTATATTCCGTATACAAATCGTCCGTTGAACTGGCATACCGATGGTTATTACAACCGTCTGGACAGGCAGGTGCGTGGCATCGTCATGCACTGCGTCTCTGCCTCGGCCAGTGGTGGAGATAATGTGTTGCTGGATCCCGAGATCGCCTACCTGTTCCTGCGGGACGAGAACCCTGACTACATAAGGGCACTCATGCAACCGGATGCCATGACGATTCCGCCGAATATCGAGGCGGGAGTCGAGCTGCGTGCGGCGCAATCCGGGCCGGTATTTTCCGTTGCCCCGGACACGGGTGCCTTGCATATGCGCTATACCGCGCGCAGCCGCAGTATTGAATGGAAGGATGATCGAAATACACGCCTGGCAGTCGGGTTTCTCCTTGAACTGCTGACAAATGACTCCATCTATACAGTCAGGCACCGCTTGAGCGCGGGGCAGGGTATTATCTGTAATAACGTATTGCACAAGCGGGAAGCCTTCAGCAACGACGCGGCAGCCGGCCAGCAACGATTACTGTACCGTGCACGCTATCATGATCGCATCCGCGGCACCTGAAATGATGAACAGACAAACGAGTGGGGTTTGCAAATGCTCTGGTTGAGTGAAGTGTTGTTGCAGCATCATGAGCTCGAGTCGTTCGAAGACCTGAAGCTTGCGATCAGCGAGCGTGCGCGCAGCGGCGAAATGTTTTTTCGCATGGACGTGAAGCCACCCTTTCCTGATACCCCGCAGGACTGGGAAGACAAACTGGAGGCGGCCTTTTCGGCAGCCCAACACAGCTGATAAACAGGGTAGAGTCAGGTAGATAATCGCAATGTACTGGAACGATGATACAGACAATAAGGCGGGCTTCGCGGTCCCCGATGATGTGGTTGATATAGCCTTCAGGATTGCCTGTCCGACCCTGCCGCTGGATCATGCGCACGCACTCTCGTCGGCGTTGCTGAAGGCATTGCCGTGGCTTGAAGATGAAGCGTATGCCGGTTTACATCTCATACATGGCGCGGCATCCGGTAACGGCTGGTTTCGGCCGGAAGATACTGAAAACGAGCTGCTGCATCTGTCAAAGCGTACCCGGATGCGTCTGCGTGTCCCCCGGGAGCGGTTGCAGGATGCGCAGGCATTAAGCGGCCAATCGCTGGATATAGAAGGTCACCCGCTTGAGGTCGGCGCCTCGGAAGTCTCCCTGCTGTCGAGCCTGCCAACCCTGTTTTCACGCTATGTGATGACGCGTGAAGAACTGGATGAAACACAATTCCTGGAGGAGGTTGCCGGGCAGCTGAAGGCGCTGGATATCCCCTGCAGGAAGATGCTCAGCGGTATAACGCACACCATGAAGTTTCCGAATGGCACGGTATTCACCCGCAGTCTGATGGTCGCCGACCTGGAGCCGGAGCAGTCGGTCCGCTTGCAGCAGGTCGGGCTGGGTGAGGGGCGTATGTTCGGCTGTGGCTTGTTTATGCCGCACAAGGGTATCAAACCGGTCAAGGAATCTGATAGTGAGTAATTATTCCGACCGGGGGATGTGTTTTTTTATCACATGGGTGCAAGGCTTATAATTTTGCAAAGGGTCCCTGGCCGCAGCTGGCAGCGAAAACTGCCCATTCGGGATATATTACCGCTCCCGACCAGTAGCTATAGTTTGCCTAGTGAATACTATGCTATTGAATAACCTTATCCTGGAGACAGAGAGATGAGCGAAAAGCAGGAATTGATTGCAAAAATGCTTGAAATGCAGAAGAAGTTCATGGACTACGAGCATGCAAATGGCGTTGAAATGGAAGACTACTTCGTCGGTGCAGAAGGACACCCGTTGCACCACTTCCGCCAGGAATACATGGACATGGCCAACAAGCTGGTCGACATAGCGCATGCCGAGAAGGGATCGCACCGCTAGACTGTTTCTTCAAGACTCGTGAAAAAAGCCGCATCCCGAAAGGGTGCGGCTTTTTTT
>JBATFE010000100.1:0-4773 GCA_049664445.1 Gammaproteobacteria bacterium | reverse complement strand
GTGTACAGTTGAGTCCGTTCCTTGATTGGGCTACCGAATTCATTGACTCGGTAGCTGGCCGTCAGATGTATTATGGAGACGATGCCTATTTCGAGCACTACGACTGGTTGCGCTCAGTTGAAAATAGACCCGATTTTAAAGCACATGTTATCGGTCCCATGCATACAGCAGCGATAGCCCTGAGTGACGGGGAATCTGAGTGGCATTTGGATTTCAATGATTTAAGCTTCAACACCCAAGGGTCATAATCAAATAGTATGGCTGCCTTCGTTCATTCGTTGGTCGCCGCTTATCATTGTGTTAAAGGTCCGTTGTCGGCCGTAGCTCGTCGTTTCGTTGTTGTAAACAACTATTTAACGGAAACCACCGACCTCTTGGCCGGAAAACGTCCAATCCAGACGTTGTGCCCCAAGTAACGCAAAGGAGTATCTCAGGCAAGGGCTCTCCAAGCCGCCAGCAAGGCAAACAGCAGGAAGACACCACCACTTATCCGGTGCAACCAAAGAAGTGGAAGGCACTGCAACACGGTACGTCCAGCCCATACACCGAGCATAGAGACCATCACCAGCGCGCTAGTTGCACCTAACCATACAGGCAAAGGATCGAAACTACCCGCCAATCCCGCTACCGCGATTTGTGTCTTGTCGCCGAACTCGGCCACAAAGATCAACAGCAGAGTAGTGAGAAAAATACCGTGGCCCGACCTCTCCGCCACATCCTCCGACTCGCCGTCATCCTGCTTGTACAAGGCGTGTATACCAAAAGCGCCGAACAACACGGCCACCAAACCGGCAGTCACTCGCTCAGGCACCCAGGCTGCCACGCCCGCACCAAACAATACAGCCAGGGTGTTAAGTACAAGAAACGCTGTCGTAGCGCCCACTATAACAGGCCAATGACGGTGTCGAGCCGCCAGGGTCATACACACCAGCTGGCTCTTGTCGCCGATCTCCGCCAGGGCAATGAGGGTAAAGGTCGTCAATGAAATGGAAAGTGATTCAGGTGGGATCATGTATAGATGATGGCCTTGTATGCTGGTGAGGGTTCAGGCTCGATTATACAAATCTCGTATCGCGAAACGTATTTGAATAACCGTTTCTGGTCGGTTTTCACCTTCCGTAACAATGCCTGGGTACGAGACTATTCTCGCTCTGAACGGCAGGTATAGGTCCGTTTTAAGACTTTAATAGCTGTCAAAGCACCATGCCCCACCGGTCAGCTGGATCTTGCCGCCGGCACCACGCGGGATCTTTTCCGGGCGATTGAAGATTGCCGGGGTCAGGATACAGCGCCCGTATCAGCATATTGTCAGGAATCTCCGATGAAACTACCTGCCACGCTGATCTCTGCAATTTACGTTGGAATTCTCATAGCCGCGGGCTTTCTCACCTGCCTGTTGCCGTCAGAACAGCAATTCGCCATACACAGGAAGTGGTGTGACGACAAAGCATCTCCGGCACCCGTATAATCGCATGCGCGCCGATGCCGTTCGGTCCAGAGATTCGGAGAGCACGATGCACGAAATGACGGTTGGGCATTACCTGCTTCGGCGGCTGGAGGAGGCAGGCCTGGAGCATATGTTTGGCGTTCCGGGTGATTATGTGCTGGATTTCATGGACCAGGTGGTGGAGAGCCGCATCCGCCTGATCGGCAACTGCAACGAGCTCAACGCGGGCTATGCGGCAGATGCCTATGCCCGGCTCAAGGGGATAGGCGCGGCCTGCGTAACCTATGGCGTGGGAGGCCTGAGTATCCTCAATGCCGCCTCCGGGGCCTATGCCGAGCGCGCACCGGTGGTCTTCATCAGCGGCGCCCCGCGTGCCTCGCAGCGCATCGCTGGCACCCATATGCATCACACCCTCTCCAGCTATCAGCTGCAGCTGGAGATGTTCGCCAGGGTGACGGTGGACTCGGTGCAGCTCACCAATTCCCATACTGCACCGGATGAGATCGATCGGGTGCTGGTTAACTGCCTGAGCGAGCGCCTGCCCGTCTACATCGAGCTGCCGCTGGACATGGTAGACGCCCCCTGTCGCTCCCCGGTGGCACTGGATTTCCATCGTCCGCACAGCTCACATGCACCGGCCCTGGAGGAGTGCATGCGCGAGACCGCGGCCATGATCGACGCCGCACAACGGCCGGTGATCCTGGCGGGGGTGGAGGTCCACCGCTTCGGCCTGGGCGATGCCCTGTTCCGGCTGGCCGAGAAGACCGGCATCCCCTATGCCACCACCATTGACGGCAAGTCGGCACTGCCCGAGAAGCACCCACTGTTCATGGGGGTCTACATGGGAGCGCTCAGCCGCGATACAGTGAAGGCTCAAGTGGAGTTCTCCGACGGCCTGCTGTGCTTCGGCGTCATGACCACCGACGTCAACACCGGCGGATTCACCGCCTGCCTGCCTGAGCAGAACATGGTGCGCGCGCACAAGGACCGGGTGAGGGTGTCGAGCCACTTCTACGAGCGGGTCTGGATGGGCGACCTGATCGAGGCGCTGACCGCGGAGCTGGGTCCCCACTGCTGCATCGTCGATCACCCCGAGGACCCCCATGAGGCCAAGGGCGCCTATACAGCGGACAGTTCCGCACCCGTGCGGGTCGCGCGCTTCTACGACAGACTCAACCGTTTTCTCCAGCCGGATCACCTGGTGTTGGCCGAGACCGGGGATGCCATGTTCGCCGCCAGCGAGCTTTACATCGGCGACCCCGAGGGATTCATCTCCCAGGCCTATTACCTGTCCATCGGGTATGCCCTGCCGGCGACGCTGGGGGTATGCCTGGCCCGGCCAGACAAGCGGGCGGTGCTGCTCCAGGGCGATGGCTCCTTCCAGATGACCGCCCAGGAGCTCTCCACCCTGATGCGCCACCACTGCAATCCGATCATCATCCTGCTGAACAACGATGGTTACGTGATCGAGCGGCTTATACATGATGGCCCCTATAACGACATCCAGCCGTGGCGCTACCACGATCTGCCGGCGGCGTTCGGCGGCGACGCGTTGAGCCTGGAGGTCAGGACCGAAGGCGAGCTGGAAGCCGCCCTGACGGCGGCCGAGGGTAACCCTGAGCGACTGGTGTTCATCAATCTGCACCTGCCACCCAACGAGGGCTCGGCGGCCCTGGAGCGCTTGTGCACCGCGCTAAGGCAGCTCCAGATAGCGAAAGAAAATTAGCCCGACTGGTGCCCTGGCCACACTAAGATTTGGCGGATAGCAGATGGCGGTGTTTCTGGTGAGGACAATCGGTCTGTAATCGCAGCGTTGTGATGGGCTGGTCGGAATATCCAGACGAATGAAATCAGATTGATTCATATGTGACTTCGGCGGCCTTCGGGCCACCGTTTTTATTTGTGCGCAGGGCAACAATCAGGCGAAGGTTACCCTCCACACCCTGTCCCTGGCGAGTTGTTAATTATCACCTTAATACAGAGACTTAACCAGTCTTGCTCCTGAATGCAATCGCCCTTGCCTTGCTCCGCCATGGATCTGCTGGCACTCCTCGCCCAACTATTGACACCCTCGCCAAACTCCCGGGACCTGGCGGGTCGAGAGCCGTCGTCGCTGACAGACTCCTCATGAAACAGCAACTCTTGATCATCAATCGCTCCCGGCAACGCGCACCCAATCTCTCAGCACTGGATCGATTTCTGTTGGGTTTCTGGTCGCTGTTTCTCAACCCATGCCACCTCAGGCGGGCTGCCGTGGTTATCCAACCATCGACACTGTTGAAATTCCACACGCTGCTCATGCAGCGTAAGTATCGACTGTTGTTTTCATCAGCTGGCAGTAAACGAAAAACCGGCCCCATAGGTCCATCGCAGGAACTCATCCAGGCCATCGTCGAAATGAAGCAATGCAACCCACGGTTCGGCTGCCCACGGATCGCGTCCACACGTCGCTCGACGGTGATACACTGTCAGAAATGTGTGGCGAAACCGGGATCCACCGCGCTGATCTCAACCAATCCCGGTGGAACGCTCATTGCCACAAGCTTATCCAACCCCCCACAGCTGCCTGAGTAACAATTCGCCACACACAGGTTGCAGACAAGGTGTATGCGCGCGACGGCAAAGGATCATATGCCTGCATCCTGGCAGCAGAGTATTTTTGAAGTCTGGTTCATTCGCCGACTGCGACAGTATGTGCGCGTGACCAGCGCGTGATTTTCATCCAGTCAGGCATGCTCACTATCAGGCACGGCACTTCCTTAAATTTAAGGTTAGAATAAGGCTGTGAACAATCGACAAATTGGAGAAAGCTATGGAGCCAACAGGAATTGGCGGTCTCATAATCCTGATTGCAGATATTTATGCAATTGTGATGATTCTGCAGAGTTCTGCAAAAAGTATTGAGAAACTGATTTGGTCTTTGGTGGTGTTTTTACTGCCACTCATCGGCTTGATTATCTGGTTCTTTGCGGGACCAGGTAAGAAACCATTCTGAATGGTATGAAATAATCCGGGCGAAGCTTACCAGTCACTGACAAATCGTTACTGACATCACGCGTACTCCGGAACAATCCGGGGTCTACTTATAATGTCTGCATGTACGGGTTTGGCGGCGGGACGTTTGGAAAGTCTTGCCACATGGGCATGCCTGTCTGGAAATTCTGTTAGAGGAAACAATCATGAAAATATCCTTGCTGATTATAGCGATACTGCTTGCGGGCACAGCCCAGGCAGGAACCGACGCATCCTGGTGGCAGTTCTGGCATTCTGCCGATGAAGTGACCAGCACTTCAGGCAAGCTTTTCACGGAGGATGAAAAACGCATC
>JBATFE010000099.1:0-5391 GCA_049664445.1 Gammaproteobacteria bacterium | reverse complement strand
GCATACGGTAGAAGTCCGTACGCGACAGGCGCGTCTCGCCGTCCATCGCCACGGCACTGCGCCGCTGGCGGATCATGCGCCGTAATGCAACCGCGCGCGACGGTGGCGACCAGGACTGCGGTGGCTCTGCAAACGGTTGGTACACACACGCCCCGTGCGGCTTGCGCACGTGGGCCGCGAACGCCTCGATGCCCCAGTCAAGGTGCGAGGGACTCAGGCGGTTCGGGTGACCCTGCCAATCGAGTGACTCAAAGGATTGCAGCACCGCGGCAGGCAGCTCCGGCAATGGATCCACCGAGGGCGCCGGCACACAGGCAATCAGCATATCCGGCTCTTCCGGCTCGGCGTCGTGCACATGCACTGTGCCCAGCAGCCGCGCCAGCTCATCCGTGCCGGGTGCATCGAGCAGGCGCGTCTGCCAGCCCAGTCCGGCGGCCGCGATACTGAGCGCACCGAGCGCGTGCCCCGCATCATGCATGCAATAACGGTACGCCCGCTGGCCATACTTCCAGGCCTCGCGCCAGTGAATTGAGGTCAGCCCGATGAAAAACGTGTGCGCGGGAAAGCCGCTGCACAGGCTATCCCAGCGCGCGCTGTCAAACCCGGCGCGTACTTCGAGAGCATGTTCCAGCGCGGCATAGTGGCAAACCATGGGCTGCTCACACAGCCCCTCAACCGGCCCGCACAGCAGATAGCCCTCGGTCGGGTGCAGGTTGCCGCTGGAGGCATTGACGCGCAATGCCCAACGGGCCGCGCCGGTGCTCTTCCAGGCGGACAGCGCCAGGCTATCGTAGAACAGCTGTGAAATCGTACGCAGGGTCAGCGGTGCGGCGGCCGGCATGCGCCCGGGTATGAAGATGTCATCAAAACGTGGTGCATCGGTGGGCGTAACCGTGTCCAGTTGTATCAGGCGCGCCCCCGCATAGCGGCGGAACGGGTCCGGCTGGGTCGCCCAGTCGAGAAAGCCCGGCCCGGGCGCGAAGGCCTCGAAGCGATGCTTGGTCGCCTGGTGATAATCGAACACCGCTTGCAAGCGGTCAGACCGACTGGGGGGATAAATGCTGTCAGCGCACATGGGTTACCTATAGTAGACCCGATCATTGCAAAAAGTCATATTGTAGGAGCGGCGTCGCCTACAGGGATGTAGGTGAGGGGCGTAAGCAGGACGCGGAAGCTTCTCGCCGCGACGATGTACAGGGATGTACAAGTGTCACGAGAGGGCAGGAGAAGGTGAGACCGGGAACCGGTCGAGAGGCTGGCCTGGGCCATGCCCGAAGTGACCGATGCCGGGGACGGCGCTCCTACAGCACTGATTCAGAATCTCACTGGTGGTGAACTCCAGGATAAGAATGAAATATTCATTTCATCCTGTAAATCATGCGCCAAAGCGGACGCAGGGATTATTTTTTATTCCCGCCGTCCCGTGTCGTCCTGGCCCCGCCGCATGACGAATATATCAGGTCAAGCCTGGATGAAATGTTATCATCACAACCTGGTCCTCCCCAGTCTGTCCCCAAATATGCCGGCTTGATACATGGCCTCACACCCGAGTTATAAATTCCCGTGGCGGGAAGGCAATCACTTTGAAATGCTCGTCGATAGCACCGCGTTCCTGCCGCGCATGCTCGATGCCATCGACGCAGGCCGACACACCGTATTACTTGAGATGTACCTGGTCAAATCCGGCACAGTCGCTGATCGCTTTATCCATGCCTTGCTGACGGCCGCTGAACGCGGCGTGCGGATTTACCTGCTGCTCGATGATTTTGGAAGCCAGAAACTGGCCCCGCATGACCGCGAGCGACTGGTGCACCGCAACATCCAAACCGTTTACTACAACCCGTTAACCTCCTACAGCACCCTGTACAATCTCTACAGAATCATCTGGCAAAACACGAACCGCGGCCTGTATCGCAATCATCGCAAGTTGTTGCTGGTTGACGGCAACATTGCGTTTGTCGGTGGCACCGGGATCACCGATGAAGTTGACTCTCCCCATGCACCCGGGATGCGCTGGCGTGAAACCATGGTCGCGATACAGGGGCCGGTACTTGGCGACTGGCAACAGCTGTTTGCAGAAAGCTGGAACAGGCAGATTAAACAGGCTTTGGCGTTACCGACCGGAACAGCGACCACTGTCACCAATGGCCAGAGGGGCCGGGTTACCGTGAACGAGGTCCACCACAGGACGGGAATACAGCGGTCGTTAATCAAACATGTAAAGGTGGCCAGACAGCGCATCTGGTTTGCCACGGCGTACTTTATCCCGACCTGGAGCATCCGCAGAAAACTGAAACGCGCTGCCAGCAACGGGGTTGATGTACGCCTGCTGTTGCCCGGACCCGTGACCGATCACCCGGGAGTGCGCCACGCAAGCCACCGCTATTATGGCAGGCTGCTGAAAAGCGGCATCCGCATCTACGAATACACGCCGCGTTTTTTCCACGCCAAGACGGTGCTCTGTGATGACTGGGTAAGCATCGGCTCCTGCAATTTCGATCGCTGGAACCTGCAATGGAACCTGGAGGCCAACCAGGAGATTAAAGACCCGGCGATGGCTGCAAGCGTCGCCGCCATGTTCTGCAACGATTTCGACAACAGTCTCGAACACACCCACCCGCAATGGGAAAAGCGCGGCTGGCATTTGCGCGGGCTTGAATGGTTCTGGAGACGCGTGGAATTGCTCACGCTCAAAATCAGGCGCCGCCGCTGAGCAAATGCTGTGCCTGGACATGACAAGCTTTTGTTATACATAGGGTCTGTGCCAGCTACCCGGCAGTCCACACCCGCAAACAAGGACTCCAGGCCACCGCTGGATCACGCGCCTGGTGTTGCGTTGTGACGACCCGACCCTGCGATTGATGCTATTGTCCCAGCGCGCCGCCAGCTGAACAGGCCACGATTGTCATCGAAGACAGGCCGGGGACAGGCTGCAAAAAAACCAGGCAAAGCACAACAATACGCCCTGCTATAACCAACCAGAAGTTGAGAGGAAATAGAACATGCGAGACTTGAACAAAACACTTCAGATCAATACGGTCTGCGCTTGCATATTGATTGCACTGCAGTCCGCAACCACGCGGGCGGCGCCGGCAGATACCGAATCCGCCTCCCCACCACCCTTACAGGCGGCACCGCAGTACCCTGCATCACTGCCCGGCACTTCCTCGCCGGGTAACTATTATCCGCACTACCAATATCCTGGCCAGTATCCGGCTACGGTTCACGGACAGACTGGCTACCCGCAACAGGGCTACCCCGAACAGGGTTATCCACAATACGATTACCCGCAGCAGGGCTACCCCGAACAGGCTTACCCTCGATACGGCTACCCGCAGCAAGGCTACCCTGATCAAGGCCGCCCTCAATACGCTTACCCCCGGCAAGAATACTCCGGTCAAGCATGGCCTCGATACGGTTATCCTCAGCAAGACAGCACACAATACAGCCACCCCGGGCAAGGCGGCCCTGGATACGGTTATCCGCCTGCATATGACGGCAGTGAGCCTGTTGCTCCGCGTGGTTCGGGTGAGTTGGCGGCTCAACCCGCTTACCTTCCACCTGCCGGGGCTGGCATGCACGCGGCTGACACGGTTCCTTCAGCACCCACGGTTGCGGAATCGGCGGCAACCTGGATACCACTCGACCCGAGCATATCAATGCCCGCGCCTGCGGCCGGCCCGGCTAATGCGGCAGACCTGGTGGAAAACACCACCGCAAAAATTGAAACACTGTTCGAAACGGAACAGCCCGCGGGAGGCAACGTAACAGACTCCAATACAGCCGTTGAAACAGATGCATCAACATTCGAAGCTGCGGCCGAAACAGCCGGCGCGGAGGATTTGCCGGTGAATGCCGGGGTGCAGCCGCAAGCACTGCTCACGAACGATGACACCGCGGCTGACATCACCACGACGGTTCCCGCGGCTTTAGCGGAGCCTTGGATGATGGATACAACAGTCAGACTGCTCCCGCCACCGGAAGGACCCTATACACGCATGCCCGCAGCGACAATGCCCGCCCCGGCTCCACCTTCGGCGCAAGCGGACAGCCCCACGGACTGGGCAGGCGATGCCGTCGCGGAGCCGGCAATGTCTGCGGGTTCGCATACCGTGCAACCGGGCAGCGTGCCGGCATTACTGCCACCGCCGGAAGGGCCCTACAGGACGCTGCCTGCGGCGTCCACGACAACCGACCCGGGTGCATCCATGCCCGCCCCGGCAGCTGGAGCATATAGCCTGCGGTAAAAAGCCGGGGCGTTATTCGTCGCACTAAAACAGGGCCTGTGACAGCTGCAATGCAGCGCGTTTTTTGCAGAGAACCCGTCAGCGGTAGAACTCGCGGCATTCAAGCTCACGCCCCCTGACTACACGCCGGCCCGCCAGTGGCCCGCGTGATTCGGTGACCAGGGTGCATTGACCTTCCTGGTGATGGTCATCATAGAAATACACCACCACCCAGTCACGCGTGCGTTTCAACTCATGCGCGCGTGCCGTGTTGGAATAGAGCACGGTGAAGTGCCAGCCGTCACGGTCGGTATGCAATACCGGCAACCAGGCCTTGCTGTCCGGATTGAAGCGCTTCGGGGCAATCAGCTGCAGCTGGCCCTGCTCCGCCTGCAGGCGGTATTCCCGATCGACCTCAAGGAGGGTGTTAACCTCCGGGCCGGCGCTGCCCGGCATGCGCAGTCGTCGACGGGTCTTGCCGAGCAGCGTGGCCAGTGAGTTCCTGATCCCGGCAACACGACGGGCGCCCATGCCGCGCACCGCTTCGAGGCGACCATCCCAGGCTGCCGCTTCCAGGGCCTCGAGGGTATCGATGTGCAGCGCCTCGTGGATCTGCTCTGCCATTTTCGGCCCGATGCCCGGTACACTCTGGAACAGCTGCACCGGGTCGAGGGTGCCGCGCAAACGCTCAAGCTGTGCCCATTGACCCGTATTCAACAGCTCCTGGATTGCACTGGCAATGCCCTTGCCGATGTTCGGCAGCGCGATCAACCCTGCACTGCCTTTGGATGCACTGATTTCACCGATATCCTGCGCCAGCCGCGAGACGGTCTCACCGGCGCGGCGGTAGGCCGACACGCGAAAAGGATTGGCCCCCTGCTGCTCAAGCAGATCCGCTGCCTGGGCAAGCTTCATGGCAATCTGCTGGTTCAGGGGTATCGGCATCTCACAAGGTATTCAGGGGCAGGCCAAAATAGCAGTTACCATAAGACAGGATCTTGTTAAAGAGCCACGGAAACACACGGAAATTCACGGAAAGATAAATCAACATCTCGCATTCACCACACAAGCATAAGTAATAGGGAGCAACAACCGGGAGAGCCAGAGAGGGAATAAATCAGGATTTTTCCCTGGTCGGCTTTTTCCGTGTATTTCCGTGTGCTTC
>JBATFE010000098.1:0-5128 GCA_049664445.1 Gammaproteobacteria bacterium | reverse complement strand
GACGAGGAGCTGGTCGACTTCGACCGGCGCGTGCGTGAGCGCCTCGAAACGGACGAGGTCGAGTATGCCGCAGAACCGAAACTCGATGGTCTGGCGGTGAGCCTGCTGTACCGGAAAGGCAGTCTGGTGCGTGCCGCCACCCGCGGTGACGGTGTCACCGGTGAGGACGTGACGCAGAACGTGCGCACCCTTGCCTCGGTGCCGTTGAAGCTCGCCGGCCGTTCGATACCGGCGGTCCTGGAAGTGCGCGGTGAGGTGTACATGTCGCACGCCGCTTTCGAGGCCCTCAATAGACAGGCCGCGTCTGCAGGCCAGAAACTGTTCGTCAACCCGCGCAATGCCGCCGCCGGCAGCCTGCGCCAGCTGGACCCGGCCATTACCGCCAGGCGCTCCCTGGAGATATTCTGTTACGGTGTTGGCAAGGTCAGTGGCGGTACCCTGGCAGAGACGCACACGGATATCCTGGCGCAACTGCAGGGCTGGCACCTGCGTGTTTACGAGGACGTGCAACGGGTCGTCGGCGTAGCCGGGTGCATTGCATACTATCAACACTACGAGCAGCAGCGTGACCGCCTGCCTTTTGAGATTGACGGCGTGGTCTTCAAGGTCAATCGCCTTGATCAGCAGCAATCGCTGGGTTTCGTTGCGCGTGCGCCGCGCTGGGCCATCGCACGCAAGTTTCCCGCGCAGCAACGTGAAACCCGGGTACTGGGTATAGAAGTCCAGGTGGGTCGTACCGGCGCCCTGACCCCGGTCGCACGTCTGCAACCGGTGTTTGTCGGCGGTGTCACTGTCACCAATGCCACACTGCACAACGAAGAGGAGGCGCAGCGCAAGGACGTGCGCTCAGGCGATGTCGTGATTGTGCGCCGTGCCGGTGACGTCATCCCCGAGGTGGTGCGCGTAATCATGGAAAAGCGTCCCGAGGGGACACGGAAATTCCAGCTGCCCGCAAGCTGCCCGGTGTGCCATTCACACGTGGTGCGGGTGGAGGGGGAGGCCGTTGCGCGCTGTTCGGGTGGCCTGTTCTGTCCCGCACAACGCAAGGAATCGATCAAGCATTTTGCATCACGCCGGGCGATGGATATCGAGGGGCTGGGTGACAAGCTGGTTGAGCAACTGGTCGAAAAAGGCCGGGTCAGTCATGTCAGTGATCTTTACGGGCTCACGGTTGAAGATCTCGCCGGGCTCGAGCGTATGGCCGAGAAATCCGCAAGCAAGCTGGTCGAGGCACTGCAGCGCAGCAAGTCGACAACCCTGCCACGTTTCATCTATGCCCTTGGTATCCGCGAGGTGGGTGAGGCGACGGCGCAAACGCTGGCGCGGGAGTTCGGCGATCTCGACCGGTTGATGGCCGCCGATATCGAGACCCTGGAAGCTGTTCGCGACGTCGGGCCGGTGGTTGCAAAACGCATACTCGAATTTTTCAATGAGCAACACAACCGTGATGTGATCTCTGCATTGCGCGAGGCCGGTGTTCACTGGCCGGTAGTAGAAAAGCCGCAGTCACAGCCGTTTGCCGGCAAGATCTTTGTGCTGACAGGGACGCTCTCCATGCCGCGTGCGGAATTGAAGGAAAAACTGCAGTCCATGGGTGCCAGGGTGGCGGGGAGTGTCTCGAAACAAACGGATTACGTGGTCGTCGGGGCTGATCCCGGATCCAAGTATGACAAGGCCGTCAAGCTCGGCATAGCGCTGCTTGATGAAGCAGCCTGCATCGAGATGCTTTCGAAATGAGTGACCATTCGCTGATGACTCCGGTCTCCCAAGAAGCATAATGAAACTACTGGACACCAGACAGCTGTTCGGGCTGATCCTGAAACCGTTTGCAGAACTCGGTCACAAGCTGCGCCATGTCCGGGGCAAACGCAAGCCACGCTCTGATGCCATAACGGTCACGGGTAAAGATACGCCGGTCAGTTTTCGCGAGTTGGGTGAGCTCTATGAAACCCTGCATGACATGGCAATCAGGGATCCGTTGACCGGTATCTATAATCGTGCCTTGCTGTACGATCGCCTGAAACAGTTGTTTGTTGAATATCGCCGCACTCCGGGCAGTGCAGGCGTACTGTTGATCGATCTGGTGCGCTTTAAATATGTCAACGACCTGCTGGGTCACCATACCGGCGACCTGCTTTTGAAGGATGTTGTTGAGCGTATTTCCGGGGCCTTGCGTGAATCGGATACGCTGGCCAGGCTGGGCGGCGACGAATTTGTTGTCATTCTTCCGGATACCGATACCGAGCAGGCGATACAGGTTGCGCAGAAAATCATTCAGGCGATGCAGCCCGAGTTCAAGGTGGAGGGCCATAGATTATCAGCGTCGGTGTCCATCGGCATTACCCTGCTGCCCGAGCATGCTGATGACGTGGATATGCTACTGCGCAATGCCGATTATGCGATGTACTCGGCGAAGGATAACAAACAGGGCTACGCGGTCTTTGATCCGTCGATCTCGGAGGAAATCACACTCGCCAGGATGACCCTGGACGGCATTCTCAATGAAGAGATTGAACGTAATGACCTGTTTCTCGTCTACCAGCCGGTGATTGAATTCGGAACGGGTGAAATCAATTATATCGAGACACTGGTACGCTGGCGTCAGCCGGACGGAAAGATTCTGATGCCAGGGTCCTTTATTCAGGCTGCCGAAAAGAGCGGTCTGATCAGGCAGTTATCGGAATGGGTAATCGAGACGGCTTGCCGGGAGCTAGCCGGAATGCAAAAAAGTGCCCCGGGGTTGCGTGCAGGCATCAACCTGTCGATGCATAACCTGCATGATTTCAACCTGATGGATAAAATCCAGGCTGCACTGGACAAATACCAGCTGTCTCCTGCCTCATTACTGCTTGAAATAACAGAGACCGGGGTTATGCTGGATCCGGACCAGGTGATCGACACGCTGGGTCAACTTGCTACGAAGGGGTTTCAGTTGTCAATTGATGATTTTGGTACCGGTCACTCCTCACTGGTGTACCTGAAACGGTTGCCGGTTCATACCCTGAAGGTTGACAAGTCCTTCGTGGTGGACATGGATAGCGATGAAGAGAATGCCTCGATTGTGCGGGCAACCATCGATCTTGCGCACAGTCTGGGTTTGACGGTGACGGCCGAGGGTGTCGAGACCGTCGCGGTCCTGAACCGGCTGAAAGGAATGGGCTGTGACTATTACCAGGGCTACTATGTCAGCAAGCCGCTGTCGAAGGCCAACATGGCTGCATGGTTGTCTGAACACCGGGAGAAGAGGCAATGAAAACGAGTTTTATGTGCTGCATGATACTGCTGTTATGCGCCTGCAGCGGCGGCGAATCGGAAAGCAAGGGCCATGTATGGAAAGAGCAGACCGACATGATCGACAAGGCGCAGGGTGTTGAGGATTTGCTGGGAACGGCCGATGCACAACAACGTCAACGTATCGAGGAACAGACGCAGTAGCCGCAAGCAGTTACGGAAAATCAGGCTGAGTGCTGGAATTATTTATAGCCACGGAATCCACGGAAGAACACGGAAAAATTTTCTTATCAGGCATTTATATTTTCGTGTTTTTCGTGGATTCCGTGGCAAAAATTGTTGTCTTTAACAGGTTTAACAAGCACCAGCTAACGAGCATTGCAGAATGGAAGCCAGATGGCTTGCATTCACAAGGTAAGTGGTAATGACAAGAATAATGACAATTACAAGTGGTCTGCCAGGCACTGGAAAAACGCAGCTGGCCATCAATATTGCGCTTGAGCTGGTGCGCCGCGGCCGCCAGGCGGGTGTTTTCTATGCGCGTGAGAGTGCCACCCCGATTGAAAACCTGCTGAGGGTGCAGCAACCGGTGAATATGCTGCGGCGCGCCGATGATCCCAGGGAGCGGGGCCTGTTACGCAGCGGTTACCAGGGCGTCGATATTATTTCCTGCGGCACTCCCTTGCGGGAATGGCCGACGATTGAAGCGGATCAGCGCGCACGCTGTATCCAGGAGATGGATGTCCAGGATGGCTATGATGATTTTCTGATTGACACCTCCGGTATGGATGCACGCACCCTGCTGGCCTGCTGCAAGGCCTCGGGTATCGTCATCCTGCTGGTTACCCCCGAACCCCAGTCGCACGCAGAAGCCTTCGCCCTGATCAGGGTGCTGCAGCTGAACGGCTTCACAGGCCTGTTCCGGATTATTGTTAACAAGGTCAACTATCCTGATGATGCAGAAGCCATACATGATGAACTGTTCCACCAGGTAACTGCCTGTCTTGGACTGGATGTACCGTTGCTGGGGGTGCTTACGCAGGATGAATGCCTGAAGAAGGCGGAACGCGTCCGCCAGGCCTTCACCTCTATTTTCCCCCAGTCGGCAGCGGCCGTCGGGATTATCGACATCGTGGATGCCCTCGATCAGATCCCGGTACAGTTCTTTACCGGTCCGCGCACCCTGGCGGCGCTCTGGCATGCCCTCGTTGACATCATCCAGTTACCGGTCACCCTGAGCGGAGACGAACTGCTCGATGATGGCCTGGAAACGGCACAGGCTCCCGAGCCGCCGTATGAAGAACCGGTCGCCGGGCAGGATAATGAAACAGGCTTGTTGCAGTTTGAGGGCAATCTCGAAAGCCTGTGCGCGCTACGGGAGAGATTGCAAGGCAATCTCCAGGTGTTGTTTGCTGACCTGAATGCCTTTGCAGAAACTGCCGGTCGGGATGTTCGCATGCTGACGGATGTGAATGACGGGTTGTTGCAACGTGAGCAGATGATCAACCTGGTCGCCAGGGTGCTTGGCATCATCGAGGCAGCTGACCCGGATCAGTCATTCCGCTTCCAGGTGTTCGATACCGTTGTCACTCACCCGGATGCGGCATGGCTGGAGAGAGGTCGTTATCTTAAATACGTTTTCCATATTCTGCAGTCGGAGTTGCCCGAGAACGCGCAGACGCTGTTGCTGAATGCGCCGGCAATGACCGTGACGGCGGGCACTGATGGCGAAAGCATTTACGAGATGATCGATACGCTGCACCACTGTTGTTTGAGTATTATCAGTGATACGCAAGAGGGCGTGCGCATGCAGGTCTGGCTGAAGAGCGAGGCACAGCAGGATTTGAAAATACAGTCGCAGGCGGAGCGGCGTGCACCGGCCGGATGAGAAGCGGGG
>JBATFE010000097.1:0-2858 GCA_049664445.1 Gammaproteobacteria bacterium | reverse complement strand
GACCCTTGTGCGCGCTTAGCAAGCGCGGTGTTGCCAGCGGACCGAGGTCGGCTTGCCGCAGCAGCCTCGCCGCCACCGGCACCCGCCGGAGAATGTCCCCGGGCACCCCCAGGTCCACAAAGCTGATATCGCCGCAATAATCTGCCGCAGCACCGGTATACAGGCCGGCCTTGCGGCCAATAAAGGTGACCGTCTGGTCTGCCTGTACAGCCGCACCCGCTACCGCGCCGGAATCCGACTGCAAGCCACTCGGGATATCCACCGCCAGCACCGGGATGGCCGTGGCGTTGATGGCATCAATCGCTGCACGCCACAATCCCTCCAGCGGCCGGTCAACACCGGTACCCAGCAGGGCATCAACAATGACCTCGCCCGCCAGCGGTGCTCCCGGGGTATAGGGTTGAACCTGACCGCCTGCCGAGATAAACGCCGCACACGCTTGCTGTGCATCCGCCTGCATCCGTGACTGCTCACCCAACTGGTACAGCTGCACCTGCCAGTGCTTCTCCAGTGCCAGACGCGCAATGACAAAACCATCGCCGCCGTTGTTGCCGGCACCGCAAAACACGGTCATTGAGCGTGTTTCGGGCCAGTGCGTGCGCAGTACCGCCCAGCAGGCCTCACCGGCGCGCGTCATCAGTGTAAAACCCGGGATGCCGGCGTCGGCAATCGCGAGGCGATCCAGTTCGCGCACCTGTGCGGCAGTGTAGAGGGGGCATGATTGTGCGTTTCTATCCATCATCAGGAAATTGCCGCAATGAAATACTCGATCCCGGATCGTAGCACCCGCAGGGGTGGATCGCATCCGCGAATGTATTTGGCTATGCAATCGCACTTGCCAAGCGCGCCTGCGGTATATTTGCAAGCAATGGGCAGTAGCAACACACACACCCCCGATCCGGCGCTTGATTACGCGGCGCTCGCCCGGGATATCAAGCGCTGGGGAATGGAGCTGGGCTTCCAGCAGGTCGGCATCAGTGATATCCGGCTGGACAAGGATGAAGCCTGGCTGCTGCAGTGGCTGCAGGCCGGATACCACGGTGAAATGGATTACATGCAACGTCACGGCACCCGCCGCAGCCGCCCGGCCGAACTGGTACCCGGCACCGTGAGTGTCATCTCGGTGCGCATGGATTACTGGCCTGACGCTGCACGTGCCGTCGGCGAGGTACTGGATGACGCGGCGCTGGCCTACCTGTCGCGCTATGCACTGGGGCGCGACTATCACAAGGTGATGCGCAAGCGCTTGCAACAATTGGCAACGAAGATTGAGTCCGTTAGCGGAGCGTTCGGCTACCGCGCCTTCACCGACAGCGCGCCGGTGCTGGAAAAGGCGCTCGCCCAACAGGCCGGACTCGGCTGGATTGGCAAGCACACCAACCTGATCAACGAGCGGGCCGGCTCCTGGTTTTTTATCGGCGAACTGTACACCAACCTGCCATTACCACTGGATACACATGCACTCAATCGCTGCGGTAGCTGTCAGAACTGTATTGATGCCTGCCCGACACAGGCCATTATTGCGCCCTACCAGCTCGATGCACGGCTGTGTATTTCCTATCTGACCATCGAGTTACGCAGCAGCATACCGGAGCCGCTGCGTGCCCTGATCGGTAACCGGGTCTATGGCTGTGATGACTGCCAGCTGGTGTGCCCGTGGAACCGCTTTGCTGGCCCGAGTGCTGAAGAAGATTTCACCCCGCGCCATGGCCTCGATAGCAGCGAGCTGCTGTGCCTGTTTCAATGGGATGAAAAGGAATTTGCGGAAAAAACCTGCGGCAGTGCCATTCATCGCATCGGTTACGCATGCTGGTTGCGCAATATTGCCGTCGGCCTGGGGAACGCACCGACCTCGGATGCCGTGGTCAACGCATTGCGCGCCAGACAAGATCACCCATCTGAACTGGTTCGCGAACATGTGGCATGGGCGCTGCGGCAGCACCTACACACACGTTGATGGGCATGCTGCGCTTTGCCCATCCTGCGACTGAATCGCGCCGGGGACGCCGCGATTGACCAAACTATTTACGCTTGTCTTTCAGCTTCAGGCCCTGCTCGTAGAGCACATTCTTGGATAGCCCGGTAATGCGGGCAGCCAGACTGGCGGCCTGTTTCAGCGGTAACTCCGACACCAGCGCCGTAAGCACCTGCTCGGATTGCGCATCGATTACCGCGGGATCACGCGGCGCTGCACCCTGCACCATGACCACGAATTCTCCCTTCTGCTGGTGACTGTCTGCCTGTAACTGCACCAGCAGCCCGTCCAGCGAAGCTGTCAGCACGGTCTCAAAGGTCTTGGTCAATTCGCGGGCAAGGGTGGCCTCCCGCTGGCCCCCGAGGCAATCCGCCATGTCAGCGAGGCAGGCCACAATGCGGTGGCTGGATTCGTAAAACACCAGCGTTGCCGTTTCCGCGACCAGTCCCTGCAGCCGCTGCCGGCGAGCAGCCTGCCTGGCGGGTAAAAAACCTTCAAAAACAAAGCGGTCAGTGGGTAATCCCGCGACCGACAGGGCCGCAACCAGCGCCGAGGGGCCCGGTACCGGCACCACCCGGATGCCCGCCTGGCGGGCCGTGCGCACCAGGTGATAACCGGGATCACTGATCAGCGGGGTACCGGCATCCGACACCAGCGCAATATCCGTGCCCGCAGTCAGTTTCTGCACCAGCCGCTCAGTGACATCGCGCTCGTTGTGTTCATGCACGGACTGCAGTGCCGTACCAATACCATAGTGTGCCAGTAATTTTTTGCTGTGGCGGGTATCTTCGGCCGCAATCAGCGACACCGTCTTGAGTACGTCCAGGGCACGTGCGGAAATATCCTGCAAATTACCAATCGGGGTGGCTACGATATACAACAC
>JBATFE010000096.1:0-10470 GCA_049664445.1 Gammaproteobacteria bacterium | reverse complement strand
ACCACCACTGGCCTCCAGTGCAACCCCAAGGGGAATCATGGACCCCAGCAATACAATCACCGGCCATTCGATTGACTCGTATACCTGCCTGGCCGGCAGGATGTTCAGCAGGATGTAGGCCGCCACCACCACGGCAAGTGCAACGGGCAGGTACAACACACCGATGCTTGCCAGTGTGATCGCCGCGGCAAACAGGCCCGCTGCCAGCCATGCCTTGTTGCGCTTGATCAGCGCCAGGCTTTCCGAGCCGGCCAGCGGCAAGGTACCCAGCCAGCTGCTTATTTCCGTAAGCATGTCAATGGGCCCGAACAGCAGCAGCACATCCCCGGCACTGATTTCACGATGGCGTACCCGCTCGCGGAACTGCCGGCCCTGCCGCGATATGCCGAGCAGCGTGACGCCGTATCGATACTGCAAATTCAATGCAGCGGCAGTCCGTCCCTCGATACGTGCCCCGCCTGGCACGACGACTTCCAGCAGTGACATGTCGTCACTGCTGAGCGGACCGGTGTCCCGCCCCCTCGCCTGAAAATCGAGCTTCAACACGCCAACGATCTTGTCCATGGCCTCCGGTACCGCTTCCACCACCAGGATATCGCCGGCAGCGACCTTCACCAGCCGCGCCTGTCCGGGCATGCGCTTGCCGCGGCGTATCAAACCCGCAATCGCCACATCATTTTCCTCAGCCACCGTGTCCAGATCTCGCACCCGCTGACCGATAGCCGGGGACTTCTCCGGCACATGCAGCTCCGCCACGTACTCGCTGACATCGAAAAGCTTTTGCGTTGAGTCCTGCTGACAGCATTCAGCCGGCAACAGCCGCCAGCCGATCAGGGCGACAAACAGCACGCCGACCACGGCACAGGCGAGCCCCACCGGTGCGAAATCGAACATGGAGAAGCTCTCCCCCAGCGCCTGCTGCCGAAACCCGGCAATAATGATGTTGGGCGGCGTACCGATCAGGGTGATCAAACCGCCCAGTATGGTGGCAAATGACAGCGGCATCAGCGTCAGTCCCGGGCTGCGTTTGGCCTTGATGGCCGCCTGCACATCCACCGGCATCAGCAGCGCAAGCGCTGCCACGTTATTCATCACCGCAGACAGTGCGGCGGCAATCCCGGCCATGGCGGCGATATGCGTCTGCAGGGAGTGTGCAAAACGGCTGACCTGCCTGGCGACCAGTTCGACAACACCGGAATAGGAAAGCCCCTTGCTGACAATCAGCACCAGCGCGATGATGATGGTGGCCGGATGACCGAATCCCGAGAACGCCTGCTCTTTCGGCACCACACCGAGAATCAGCGCCGCCGTCAGTGCCATGAAGGCAACCAGGTCATAACGCAGACGCCCCCAGATCAACAGGGCAAAAACGAAAAACAGTAACGTGAATAGAATGGTCTGGTCTGTTGTCATGTCCGTTCCCTGCTTCGACCGGCAAACTATAACATCCGTGAGCGGACACTGTAGCAGTTATGTCCCATACAATCAGTAGGTTACAAACAAATACAATACACCTTGCCGGCCTCGGGAAGAAATCGCCTGAAGCAACGCGGAACACGCACACTGTCAGCCAGCCAGCGGCTATCATAGCAACATGATGACCCTGTCGCGCCCTTCCGGCCTTGCACTGTGCCTGTTCGCCCTGCTGCTGTGTTTCAACATCACACTGGCACGGGAAGAACCAAGCATCCGCCCGGGCGTTAATCGCCACTACGAAAACCCGGACTGGCAACGATGGGTCAATACCTTCGAACACAGCGGCCGGGAGGTCTACGACAAACGCCATGCCATCGTGGCTGCCAGCGCGGCACAACCCGGCATGGCGGTCGCCGATATCGGTGCCGGTACCGGACTGTTCACACGCCTGTTCGCCGAGTCAGTCACGCCAGGCGGCACAGTCTATGCTGTCGATATATCAGAGACCTTCATCGAGAACATCCTGCGCAACAGTCGCGAACAGGGCCTTGCCAATGTACAGGGCATCGTCAATACACCCAGAGACACTGGCCTGCCTGCCGACTCGATTGATCTCGCCTTCATCACGGCGACCTACCACCACTTCGAATACCCGATGAGCATGCTGGCCTCCATCCATCGCGCATTGCGCAGCGGCGGCCGGTTGATCATTATCGATTTCCGCCGCGACCCTCGCATCAGCAGTCACTGGGTCATGGGTCATGTCCGTGGTAACAAGGCCCTTGTGATTCAGGAGGTACAGGCAGCCGGCTTCCGGCTCATGGATGAAAAACCGCTGCTGCAGACCAATTACTTCCTGCTCTTTGAAAAAGCACCCCTCGCGCTGCAGCACAACGAACCACCCTGACCCACTACTTGAGCCATTACAGGGAATGCCGGGTGACGGGTTTCCAGACATTGATGGCAACAAATACATCCACCCCTCATCGCGCATGGCCTGCCTGCGGCCTGTGATTGCTGCCCGGGCGGATCAGGCGGCCATATTTCCCCTTCTCAACAGCCTGCTTTGACAACCTGACCCTGTCCACTCATGCGCTAGAAGAACGACGCAATAATGAGCACCACAAGCAATACCAAAAACGCTAAAAATACATCTTCCCAGCGATGTGATGGTCTTCTAACGGTCATCTCACACCTCCTGCCCTCCTGTAGTAATTATAGTAGACAGGACAAGGCTGATTCCCGGGCCTGATTTCCGGTCCTTTTCACAGCTTGACAATAGCGGGGATTATGAATTGCGCCTGACCGGGGACTGCGCCCACAAGTAGTATTTAACAGGCCCGCTGAGCGCGTTCGAATATTTTCCCAAAAACAGGCCCGGGGATGTTAAAAAGAACCCTCGTCATTTCTATCCGAAATCCGGGTCTCCCGGAAAGAGCCTGTGCATGACTGAATATGATTACGACATGCTGGTCATCGGCTCCGGCCCCGGCGGCCAGAGCGCCGCACTCCAGGCCGCCAGCCTGGGGAAACGGGTTGGACTCATCGAGCGCAAACCCTATCTTGGCGGTGTCAGCCTGCAGACCGGGACCATTCCCAGCAAGGCACTGCGGGAAGCCGCCTACCTCGCATCCCGCTTCTCATCACGGGGCATGCGTGACGCAACGCGGGTTCGCGACCAGCATCACAGCGGTTTTCTCAGCGAGGCCATGGGCCGCAAGCAGGCGGTCATCGACCGCCATGAGCGCCTGTTGCTGAACCAGCTCATGAGTCACGGCGTGACGCTGCTGCCCGGCGAGGCCGGTTTTCATGATGCCCACACCCTAAACCTGCGCCGCAGCAATGGCGAACAGGCACAACTCAGCGCAGCGGTGATTGTGCTGGCGACCGGCTCACGGCCGAGGCGACCGGCGGATGTGCCATTCGACAGGGAGCGTGTACTGGACTCCACGTCCATCCTGAAGATGCGTCGCCTGCCGCGGCGACTGACCGTCATCGGTGGCGGCGTCATTGCCTGCGAGTTCGCCACCATCTTTGCGCCCCTGGGTGTAGCGGTCAGCCTGGTGGATTCTCATGATCACCTGCTTGCCTATCTCGATAGGGACATTCAGCAGACCCTGGAAAACGACCTGCTGGATATGGGTGTACAGCTGCACATGAAGACCCGCATCAAACGCATCGAACGACAGGGTGAACTGGTGCAGCTGGAAACCGACAGTGGTGTCGAGCTGGAAACCGACGTGGTGCTCTATGCCCTCGGCCGGGAACCGAACTACGACAACCTCGACCTGGCCGCCGCCGGACTGGATGCCGATGACCATGGCTGGGTACGGATCAATGAACATCACCAGACGGCCAGGCTGCACATCTACATCATCGGCGACCTGGCCGGCCGACCCTCCCTCGCCTCCACGGCCATGGAGCAGGGTCGCCTGGCCGTGAACCATGCCTTCGACAACGACAGCGCCGTGCAGACCGGCCATCTGCCCATGGCCATCTATACCATTCCGGAACTTTCCTACGTGGGCAAGACCGAACGGGAACTGCATGACCAGGGGACCGATTATGTCATCGGCCGTGCCCGCTTTTCTGAAAACGCCCGTGGTCAGATCATCGGTGAGGAACGTGGCTTCATGAAACTGCTGGTAGACAGGAGCAGCCGGAAATTGCTGGGTATCCATATCATCGGTGAATCCGCCAGCGAACTGGTCCACATCGGCCAGATGGCCATGAACTGCGCTGCCAGCGTCGATCTGCTGGCCAACGCGGTGTACAACTACCCCACCCTCGCCCACTGTTACAAGAACGCTGCCCTGGATTGCCTGCAGCAGCTACAGGGCTAGGCAAGTAAAACCAGCAAACGCGTCCGGGCCTGTAATTTCCCTAAAGACCGGGGGTTTATTCAATCGACCCCGTTAATCGATATTGCCTGATGGTGCCTCATTGTCTATCGTTAGCATACAAGAACAGCTGAACGACCCTGTGTTGCAGACTGTTCCAATAACAATGAATACCGGGGAGCAATATCATGAGAAAGTACCTGACGCTGTTTGTTGCACTGCTGTTGGCGCTGGCCAACCAGAATGTGCGTTCGGAAGATTGTCCTTGCTGGAAGAACTTCAAGACGCTGTCCCGCACCTGCAAGGGTGGAGAAGTGAGTTACTGCGGCATCATGGATGCAGACAGTGAAACGCACCCGTTTCAAACTTTCGGTGTCGGCCTTGAGTGCGGGCGGCATAGTACGACGGGCAGGACGCCCTTGATCTGGCAATACAGCGCCTCTTTAAACACGTCTAGCGGGGTATGCGTGATCTCAACAGACAACAAGAACACGGGCAAACACAATGAACTGTATTCAGAAGAATTCTATACATTCGAAGCATTTGAAGCCTGTGCGAAAATCATTGTTGCTGCCGGAGATGAACTGGGGGTTGATTGCGAAGCACTGTGAACACTGCGCCGGCCAGGCCCGTGACTCCGGGTGATGCCAAAAGCGGGGTCGATCGGCCATTCAGCCAATACACTAAAACCAGTGTATTACCTGCTGGATCCAGTAATCAATCCTTGGCATGTAAAGTGTTATGCACCATACAGCCAGAATAACAAGACTTATCCATTGCAACTTGCGTACAATTTTCAAGGTATCCGACCTTCAAGGGACCGTGTTGTGTATTTGCTTTTGGAATACTGTAAATATATTGCAATAGCAGTTGAGATGAATCAAGAAAGGATCGTTAATTGCGGTGTATTGGTGGCCGGCAACAAGGGGCATATGGATGGTCCCCGGCATGGGTCACTAACCCATCAGTCAGACAGTATTATGAGCAGCATAATCATCAGCAATAAAACCAGTAACGGAAACTGCCATTGATTTGATCGTAGTTTCTTTCTCATGGCTCTTTGAACAGCCTGTTTCAGAATCTACGATATTGCTTCCGGTTACGTAGTGACCATTTAGCCCAGCACCATATCAGGGTGCCGATAACCGTCGTTATCCCAACAGATGCGCCGACCAGTGTCAGAGAGGGTATTAATTCGTTCATGGGGCGATTATACACACAATTGGTATGGTTATTGTAAATTGTATGTTTACAATCCTGCCGGCCTGCGTTGACAGCCTGTGCAGGTCAAAAAGCAACCGTAACAGGCACTTTAATCACAACCAGGAGCGGTCTCCCAATGAGCCGCAGTTGATGCGATATCGTTATTTTTTGCGATATCAGAGGAAACTGTCATTCCCGTAAGTTGCAGTAGTTCAGACAAGCTGTGCTCAGACACATCCTCAGATCACGCCTGACTCTGCCTCCAGAATCATGTCCAGATTCTGCTTGTCCAGATTTGACATTTTCAAATATAACAGATGAAGCCCGATGAAATTGGCCTGTGTGTGCATGACCCGGCAACTGACTTTCAAGGATTCAGGTGCGCCCCGTTTATGGTACTGCAGCATCAGCGACCCCATGTCGCCGGCTTTCGGTGTCATATTCTGCGCGCTCCTTGGTAATTGCTGGAACTCCGCCATGGCACCCTCCTGAGACAGATCATGGGTAAAACCGCGAACCCGCACGCCATAGCCAATCTGCAGATAACAGGTTAACTTCAGCCGCTTGCGCGGAAACATTCTTCGTTCTATGAGGGCATCAGCCATCTTCGGGACCCCTGGTGTTTGCAGAAGCGCGCATCGTACCAGAGAGAGATCGATGGCGTCAGACTCGTTTGATCAATATAACCCGAGAAACTCCACACTCCTACAGCGTGCTTTATCTTGATAGTCCTTAACCCGCCTTCGGTCCTTTTCGCCGACCGCCACACAGACAGCCCAGGTACAGACGGGCTGTCTGGCCAAGAAAATGAATCTGGTTTGCCATGAGGATGAATTCGATTTGCAGGATGCGGCAAGGTTGCTGAAGTGAATACGCGGGTGGCAGTTTTCTTCCTGCTCGTCATCAACATCCTGTTATGAATGAAGTCTTGTTGATCCAGGTTATCAATTGCCACTTACCTACAATCCAAATGCGGGAACTGTACTTGTAATCAAAGGCATTCACTGGAGGTTACCAGGGAGGACTCCAGGTAATCATGCCTCATGAGCAGTAACTGAACATATTGTTAAATAATGCCTGCAATGTCATGTAGCCGGGCAGGAAGGCGCCGAGAAAAGCGGCTATCTGATGGATTCCTGTGAAACTGTAATGAAAGGAACCCGCCTTGGCCCCGTTATTGAGATGATTTGGGGGTTTTTCTGAACTTTCATTTTTGCTCGCAGCCTGCCCTGCAATGAAAACTCATACAAGAATTATCGGTACTATCGAGTACGACCAGCAACGCTTGTTTATGCATGACACATAATTCAGCTATCGTTATCAATGCTTAACCCGAATTCAAACCTGTCTATTTTGATCCCTTCAGGAAACGCATTTTTCAGACGTCGTTCAAACTCCTGGTAAACCTCTGCTTTATGTTGCTGGACGTTATAATCGCGACTTTCCGAATCAATTCCTTCCACCTCCAGGTCCATTTTGAACTCTACATCCGGTGCAATTTGTAATCGTATCTTTCCCATAATGAATTCTCCCGGGTTATCTGGTCAGATTTGATTTTAAACGTTGTGATAACTTCATGCCCTGTATGCCAAGTATAGCCCCTGCTGAATTGTGCGAGGCAGGGGTGTCCTGATCACCCGAGTACGGACAAAGAGGTTGTTCAGCGAATGCCGGTTACGGTCTTTTGAGCACACGCTGCACTACCATAAATGGTCAGCTGTGGCGTTTTTCATATCCGGATTCACATCTTTGTCTATTGTGGCGTAGTAGAGCACAAAAGCATACCTGATGAAGTCTGTCTATCAGCTACGTATTCATAATTCATTGATATACATGCATTAAATAATTACTTTACGTATATTATTTGTACAACTATAATGTAATTGTTGTATATATTGTACTATTTTTGTACATATTTACTTTCATACCAACAATGGAGGATTATGTTATGTATCGATCCAGAAAAATTGCAGTTGTCCTGGCTTTGTTAATGTCTTTTGGCTTTGCCCACGCAGCCGATGCACGACCGACAATCACCGCTATCGTCGCTAAAAGTGGCGGCGAATTTGACCGTAATCGTTTTGATTACGACATCCTGCTAACGGCTGTGCTCACTGCGGGACTCGCTGACGCGCTGAATAACCCGGAGGACAATCTTACCGTGTTCGCTCCAAATGACCGGGCGTTTATCCGGCTTGCAAGGGACCTTGGATACCATGGCCGTGATGAGGCAGGCACCTGGGAATTCCTCGTCGAAGCGCTCACGGGTCTGGGCGATGGTGACCCGATACCGGTACTGACCGACATCCTCAAGTATCACGTCGTACCTGACAGAGTGAACGTCTTTGGATTCGTAAAAGCAGTAATCAGAAACCAGGAGATACCAACACTACTGGAAGGCGCAACGCTGGACCCGTTCCTGTTTGGACTTGTTGATAACGAGCCCGATCTCAGAAATCCGAGACTGACCTTTCCAGTCAACATACGGGCTTCAAATGGGTTCATTCATACAATCAACCGTGTGCTGATTCCTGTTGATCTGCCTTGAACCACTCCAGGTGCTACACCGCCGGTATTGCCAGCCGGTGGTGTAGCCATACAACTCGATTACATGGGGTAATGACATGAAAAACCTTGTATACACCTCGACAATTATTCTAGTAACTGCCGTAATCACATCAGTTGGAATTACTTCCCTGGTTGATGAACGATTCAATCAGGAGCAGCGACTGTCTCATCAAATGGCGATAGAGCTGGATGAACTTCGCAAGGATCTCGTACTGCTCAATCAGCGGCTTGAGCAGATGACTCGCATGTATTCAATCCCGACAGATTATGATAATCGATACCCTGACAGAACGGCTTCCAGTGATGAGATACTTTCAGGTAATTCAGATGAAAAGCTTCGTGATCTCGTAAGAAGCCTGATAAAGGAAGAGCGTACAGCAAGGCACGCTGCCATACGGGAAACCCAGTGGCAACAACTTCGTAACTGGCAGGACAATCGGGAAGGACCGTATGGCAAATACAACGTGAGAGTCAACTCAATTACCAAAACACTTGATCTCGATTATACCCAGACATCTTACTACCACACGCTGCTTTCAGATTATGAGGAGCAGGCAAACGCGCTATACGAAGAAGTTAGCAGCAGCCTTCCCGATCAAGAATCAGACATCAACAATTTACAGACGCTGCTTGACGAAATCGAGTTGGAAAAACGCAGACTCGATGAGACGTTTGATCAGACGTTCGTTCAATCTCTGAGTCCTGAACAGGTTAGCCGCTATGAACAGCTCCCGCCAGAGGAGAGAGGTATCGGACCTGACGCAGGATTGGACAGTATGCAGTTTCAATTCAGCGACCTGCGAAGACTTGCTGCAAAACAATAAAGAACGACACGAAATCATCAACTCTTTTCCAGCCAGCGATTATTACTGGAGTGGTTTTTTTGCTGAGTGAACGACATTGTCCGGACTTCCCGATTTACAGGCATGATGTGGTGTAGTTCCGACCTGTCTGTGAAGGGTCTGGCTATGCTCTGAGCCCTTGTATAACCAAGCGTCGGCAAAGCAGACTGCCTGGTTTGTAAACATACATTTTACAAATACCATACAATTTGTGTGTATAATTGCAGCATGGGTGAATGATTTACATCCCGGTACACTGGCCGGCGCATTTCCTGGGACAGCTACCGTTCCCGACACCCTCGTCGGGTAACGGATAAAATTCTCACTACGCAATTGGAATCAATATCGTAGATTCTGAAGCAGGCCGGCAACCCGATAAACAATCACTCATTACTTAGCATCATTGACACAGGGAATCAGGTAGAAGCCTAACCAGCATGCGGAGGTGAGCCATGGCTATCAGAAGACCGACATATCATTGGGAAACTATTGTACTGGCTGTAGTGGTAATGCTTGCGCTGACCATTATTGCGTCATTTTGACGGGTAACCGTTGGCAGCAAAGACTAACCAGTTCAACAACGGTGGCCTTCGGGTCACCGTTTTTTTAGATTCCGCCAAAATTCTGAAAGTGGCCGCTGGTACCCCTTGCCAGCCCGGCAACAAACCAGTGCCAAAGCATCAGCAAACCGCAAGTATCAGATAAAACCCGGAGGTCCCCGGGATACGTGGCAGTAACTTCCGCTAAACGGGGATTGTCGAAAAACGGAAGTTCAGCTATCACCTTCTCTACAGTGGATGCGGTGTTACGGGCGACAAGTGCCAGATTTCGCTGTTGTAATCGAGCATGGTGCGGTCGGTCGAGAACTTGCCGCTGTTCGACGTGTTGAAGATGCTCATGCGCGTCCAGCGTTCCTGGTCGCGGTAGGCGCTCGCAACAAGCTCCTGGGTATCGACGAAACTGCGAAAGTCCGCCGCTGTCAGCCAGGGATCATGGGCGCTGGTAATCGAGTCGATGATCCCGTTAAACAGGTTTTTCTCGAACTGGTTGAAGTAGCCGCTTTTCAATAGCTGCATAACGGCGTTCAGGTCCTCGTCGGCAGCAATGATATCCCACGGGCGGTAATCCCTGCGGGCCGCGGCGACCTGTTCGGCGTTGAGCCCGAACAGGAAGAAGTTTTCGTCACCGACTTCCTCCAGGATTTCGATATTGGCGCCATCCAGTGTGCCAATGGTAATGGCACCGTTCATCATGAATTTCATGTTGCCGGTGCCGGAAGCCTCCTTGCCGGCGGTGGATATCTGCTCGGAGAGATCCGCCCCCGGACAGATGACTTCCATCGCCGAGACGCGGTAGTTGGGCAGAAACACCACTTTCAGCAGGTCGCCCACGGCGGGGTCTGTATTGATGACGCTGGCGACGCTGCTGATCAGCTTGATGATATTCTTGGCCATCGCGTAACCCGGCGCCGCCTTGCCACCGACCAGGACACAGCGCTGTGTCCAGTTAGCGATATCGCCGCGCTTGATGCGGTTGTAGAGGTGAATGACGTGCAGCGCGTTCAGCAGTTGCCGCTTGTACTCGTGAATACGCTTTACCTG
>JBATFE010000095.1:0-24737 GCA_049664445.1 Gammaproteobacteria bacterium | reverse complement strand
AATTTGCCTTCTGCACGGCATCCATGCTGAGCGCACGGATGGCATTGGCGAGTTCTTTCCGCTGAGCCATGTTGTTCTCCTGTTCTGATTTTGAATTCTGTAAAAATTACATCGCCACGCCGTGGCGGTAACGGGATGCCACTGGAACCGCATGCGGTGATTCCACCAACAACAACTGTTGTTATGGCGATAAAAAAAGCCTCCAGCGCCGGCTTGCAAGCACTGAGGCATTCACCCTGTCGGTATTAACCAGTCAGGCCGGGCAAATCACTGGCTTGCCAATCTGGCCATTGTCCCTCGTTATTAAGGCGCGCTATTTTCCACTAGTTTGCCTCATACGGCAATAGCACGGATGGGGGTGGGTACACGTCAACAATTTAACGCTTTATTGCGGTATAACAATAACTTATACACGAGACGGATATCCTTATAATCATTACTCCCGCCACTTTATCGAACAGCCGATACCATGCACCTGGTGGGCCGGGCCATGGCCCGTTTCAGCCACCTCGCGCATGGCATTGTAGAGTTCCCGGGGCGCATCAGGGGAGGCAGCCGCCTTGCCGCTCGCATCCAGTCGCCCGCGATACTGCAGCTGCAGGTCACTGTTATATCCAAAAAAATCCGGCGTACACACGGCGCCATAGGCCTGTGCAATCGCCTGCGAATCATCCAGCAGATAGGGAAACGGGAAATCATATTTCCTGGCCACCGCCTGCATGTTCTCGAAGCTGTCTTCCTCAAACAGGGTTGTATCGTTGGACATAATGGCGACGCTGTTAATGCCTGACTCTCGCAACTCACGGGTGTCCCGCACCAGGCGCTCGAGAATCGCTTTCACATAGGGGCAATGGTTACAGATAAACATCACCAGCAGGCCACGTGGACCCCGGCAGTCCTGCAACGTCCATACCCGGTTATCGATACCGGGCAGGGAAAAGTCGATGGCTGCTTTGCCAAACTCGCATACCGGTGTTTCCAGGCTGACCATAATCGAACCTTTCTCCTTTTAATTGGACCAACATACTAGCAGGGAATGGATAACGGGTGAAAACATCACTATCGTGATGTACACTTGCGCGTTTAATTTAAGCGAAAATAACTACTTATGTCTAGCAATCATACATTTACCTCTGAATCCGTCTCCGAGGGCCACCCTGACAAGGTTGCCGATCAAATATCCGATGCCGTGCTTGATGCCATGCTTGAAAAGGATGCGCGTGCCCGCGTCGCCGTGGAGACCCTGGTCAAAACCGGCATGGTGATCGTCGCCGGTGAAGTCACCACCTCGGCATGGGTGGATCTGGAGGAAATCGTCCGCCAGACGGTGCGCGAAATCGGCTACAACAGTTCTGAAATAGGTTTTGACTGGGCTTCATGTGCAGTCCTGAATGCCATCGGCAAGCAATCCCCGGACATCGCCATGGGTGTCGATGAAACCGACGACCATGAACAGGGTGCCGGCGACCAGGGCCTCATGTTCGGCTATGCCTCCAACGAAACCGATGTACTGATGCCCGCACCCATCACCTATTCACACCGCCTGGTGAAACGCCAGTCGGTGGTACGCAAAAATGGCACACTGCCATGGCTGCGCCCGGATGCGAAGAGCCAGATCACCTTTCGCTACGAGAACAACCGGCCAGTGGGCATTGATGCCGTGGTGCTCTCTACTCAGCATGATCCTGAAATCTCACTGGCCGCCCTGCGCGAGGCAGTCATGGACGAGATCATCAAGCCGGTACTGCCGGCGGAATGGCTCGACCAGTGCCCCGATGAGCATATCCACATCAACCCTACCGGCCGTTTTGTGATAGGTGGCCCGGTCGGCGATTGTGGCCTTACCGGCCGCAAGATTATTGTCGATACCTACGGCGGTATGGCACGTCACGGTGGCGGTGCATTCTCCGGCAAGGACCCGAGCAAGGTCGACCGCTCTGCTGCCTATGCGTCGCGCTACGTGGCGAAAAACATCGTCGCGGGCGGCCTCGCGGAACGCTGCGAAATCCAGTTGTCCTATGCCATTGGCGTCGCCGAGCCGACCTCCATCAATGTGGAAACCTTCGGCACCGGGCTGGTAGAGGAAGACCGTCTCGTCGAACTGATACGCGAGCATTTCGATCTGCGCCCGCGCGGCCTGGTCGCCATGCTGGACCTGTTAAAGCCCGGTTACAAAGCGACGGCGGCCTATGGCCACTTCGGTCGCGAGGATGAAGACTTCAGCTGGGAAAAAACCGACAAGGCCGATATCCTGCGCGAAGCCGCCGGCCTGCACAACACTGACAATGCCGTTTAAACAATTGCGAGGCACCTGATGACAACACAAACCGCTGAAAACATCACACCTGATTACAAGATCGCCGATATCGGACTGGCCGACTGGGGTCGCAAGGAACTTGCCATTGCCGAAACTGAAATGCCCGGCTTGATGGCACTGCGTGAACAGTACGGTGCGGAAAAACCACTCAAGGGTGCGCGCATTGCCGGCAGTCTGCACATGACCATCCAGACTGCGGCACTGATCGAAACACTGGTGGAGCTGGGCGCCGAAGTGCGCTGGGCCTCCTGCAACATCTTTTCAACCCAGGACCATGCCGCAGCCATCATTGCCGCACGCAACATACCCGTGTTTGCCTGGAAAGGTGAATCGCTGGATGACTACTGGCAGTACACTCACCAGATCATGGAATGGCATGATGGCGGAACGCCGAACATGATCCTCGATGACGGCGGTGACGCCACCATGCTCATCATACTGGGCAGCAAGGCCGAACTGGATGCGTCGGTGCTGGACAATCCCGGCAGCGAGGAAGAGATCGCACTCTACAACAGCATCAGGAAGCGCCTGTCCACGCATCCCGGCTGGTACTCCAATATCCTTAAAAACATCCAGGGTGTAACCGAGGAAACGACGACCGGTGTGCACCGCCTATACCAGATGCAGGAAAGTGGCGAACTGCCGTTCCCGGCCATCAACGTCAACGACTCGGTCACCAAGAGCAAGTTTGACAACCTCTATGGCTGCCGCGAATCGCTGGTGGACGGCATCAAGCGCGCCACCGATGTCATGATTGCCGGCAAGATTGCCGTGGTTATCGGTTACGGTGACGTTGGCAAGGGCTGCGCCCAGTCATTGAAGGGCCTGGGTTGCACGGTATGGGTCACCGAAATAGATCCCATCTGCGCGCTGCAGGCGGCCATGGAAGGTTATCGCGTTGTTACCATGGAAGAGGCTGCCGGCAAGGCCAATATCTTCGTCACCGCAACCGGCAACTACAATGTTATCAATCACGACCACATGCTGGCCATGAAGGACCAGGCCATAGTCTGCAACATCGGTCACTTCGACAATGAAATCGATATTGCCGGCATGAAGAAGTATGAATGGGAAAACATCAAGCCCCAGGTCGATCATATCATCCTGCCAAGCGGCAATCGCATCATCCTGCTGGCGGAAGGCCGGCTGGTAAATCTGGGTTGCGCCACCGGCCACCCCAGCTTTGTCATGTCCAACAGCTTCACCAACCAGACGCTGGCGCAGATGGAATTGTGGAACCATGGCGACCGCTATGAAAACCGTGTCTACACACTGCCGAAGAAACTCGACGAGGAAGTTGCGCGGCTGCATCTTGGCAAGATTGGCGTCAACCTCACAACGCTCACACAGGAGCAGGCTGACTACATTGGTGTACCCGTAGACGGACCCTACAAACCGGAACGTTACCGTTATTGAGGTGCCTGGGCATGCGCATGCCGGCTCAATCCATCACATGAGACATTCAAATCCGGTCTACAGCTTCGAGTTTTTCCCGCCAAAAACACAAGAGGGTATCAGCAAGCTGGTGGCAACCAGCAATGCACTGGCTGCCGTGAAGCCGCGTTTCTTTTCCGTCACCTTCGGTGCAGGCGGCTCAACACGCGACCGTACCTTCGGAACAGTCATCGAGCTGCAGAAGAATTCCGGCATTATTACCGCACCGCACCTGTCCTGCATCAGTTCCACTCGCGAAAATATCCGCGAGATGCTGCATGGCTACCGGGACAAGGGTATCAACCACATCGTGGCATTGCGCGGCGATATGCCATCAGGCATGGGAGAGGCGGGAGAGTTTCGCTACGCGAATGAACTTGTTACGTTCATTCGCGAGGAGACCGGTGAGCACTTTCATATCGAGGTCGCGGCCTACCCGGAATACCATCCGCAAGCGGCCAGCCCGGACAAGGACCTTCGGAATTTCAAACGCAAGGTGGACGCAGGTGCCAGCAGCGCCATCACCCAGTATTTCTATAACCCGGATGCCTACTTCCGTTTCATTGATCGATGTAACAGCATCAACATCCATATCGACATTGTCCCGGGCATCATGCCGATCACCAACTACTTTCAACTGGCCCGCTTCTCGGATGCCTGTGGTGCCGAAATTCCACGCTGGATACGAAAACGTCTTGAAGCATACGGCGAAAACCTGGAATCAATTCGTGCCTTTGGCGAAGAGGTGGTCACCAGCCTGTGTGCGCAATTACTCGATAAGGGCGCTCCGGGGCTGCACTTCTATACCCTCAATCGCGCCGAACCGGCGCTCGCCATCTGGAACAATCTCGGGCTTGGCACGTCACAGCAGAATTGATTTCCACGGCAATCCTGCCGTCGATGCGCCGGCAGCAGCGCCTTTCTTTACAGACACACTGTAGCAACCCGTCCAATGCGCATACCCCGCCTGTACACACCACAAGTGTTCGTACCCGGCGAGGAGCTGTCCGTGAACGGCCAGACGGCGCACCACGTCTCGAATGTACTGCGCCTGCGCAGAGGCGCACCGCTTGCAGTATTCGATGGCAAGGGTTCCGAGCACCGTGCCATTGTCAGGACTATCAAGCGTTCCGAAATCATCCTTGAGATTGCCGAGGCTGTCGCGGCCCTGCAAGAGCCGTCACTGGATATCACCCTGCTGCAGGGTATTGCGCGTAACGACCGTATGGATTTTATACTGCAGAAGGCAGTTGAACTGGGCGTCACAGGTATTCAGCCACTGTGGATGCAACGCAGCCAGACGCGCCTGAAGGGGAATCGTCTCGACAAGCGCTGCAACCACTGGCAAGGTGTAATCATCAGTGCATGTGAACAATGCGGCCGTGCCACCCTGCCACAACTGGGGACTACCCTGAATTATTCAGACTGGATGGTTCAACAAAACAGCACTGGCCTGCGTTTCCTGCTGCAACCGGACAGCGATACCGCCCTGGGCGCTTTGCAACCGCCAGCAGCTAAAATCCATGTACTGGCCGGACCTGAAGGTGGATTAAGCACTGATGAACAAATACTGGCCAAATCTGCCGGCTTCATCGGGGTACGGCTTGGACCACGTATTCTGCGTACTGAAACCGCGGCACTTGCGGCACTGGCAGGGATGCAAACGCTATGGGGCGATTTTACCTAGACAGTTACAGCTCGGACTAGGCTGCTTCCGCAAGGCACGTTTCCAGCAGACCCTGCAAATAGGGCAGATCGGGAATGACGGCTTGTTCGCTGCCGATGCGGACGATGCACTTCAGACCGTCATATGCATCATCGACGACCTCGTCTGCCGTATCATTCCCGAACTGAATCAGTCCGGGCAGCCCGGCAGTAACAATTGCAAAATGTTTTAGCGTGCTGTCTGGCTTGACAGAATTGACAATCATCAGTCGAGAAAATACCGGGTTCGAGGGCACAGCCAGCCCACATACCGCTTCCAGTGAAATTACGGGTATGTCACGTTCACGCCACGGAACCATACCAAGGAACCATTCAGGCATACCCTCGAGATGAGTTGGCGCGCGGTAACTGCTGATCTCGGCAACAGCTACGTTAGGCAATAACAGATTCATCTGCCGCAGAGGCACCCATAAACTACGTATCTTGTCCTGTGTACCATCCATTTTAGTTGCCTCGCTCATGCTACGTCTTCCGCTTCCGATACCCCGATGATATGTTGAATGGCATTCAGCAGATCATTCTCCTGGTAGGGCTTGCCCAGATAATTGTTCACGCCGATTTGTTGCGCACGTTCCCGATGCTTGTCACCGGTTCGTGACGTTATCATGATAATCGGCATATGTTTCAGGCGTTCGTCATTGCGCATGTGTGTAGCCAGTTCAAAACCGTCCATTCTAGGCATCTCGATATCCAGCAACATCATATCCGGCACCACTTCCTGCAACTGCCCCATGGCATCAACACCATCCTTTGCCGTCAATACCTTGTAGCCGTTACGTTCAAGCAAGCGCGATGTAACCTTGCGGACAGTGATTGAATCATCCACGACCATGATTACAAGGCGAGACTCCTGTTCGGCAATCACCGGTATCTCCGGTAAACGGGCACGCGCATTCATGCGCGCCACCGCAGCCATATCAAGCATCATGACGACGCTACCATCACCCAGTATGGTTGCACCCGAGATACAATCAACCGTACTGAGTTGTGCACCGACAGGCTTGATTACAATTTCACGACTTCCCATCAGCGCTTCAACCTGCAGGGCAATACGTTTTTCACCGATGCGTACCAGCAATACCGGCACCTGTCCCTGAGCTTCACCCAGATCGACAGCGGAGGTATTTAACAGGGTCCCCAGGTGTTTGAGCTGGTATTCATTACCTGCATACCCATAAAGACACTCATCAGAACGATAGAGATCTGCCAGTTCTTCACAATTGGCGCGCACCACACCTTCCACACTACCCAAAGGCACACAGAATGGTTCTTTTCCGGCCATGACCAGTAATGCCTGATTGATTGCCAGTGTATAGGGAAGACGTACTGTGAATGAGGTACCCAGACCGGCAGTTGACTCGATATGCAAGGAACCACCTAACTGCTTCACTTCACTGTTAACAACATCCAGTCCTACGCCACGACCGGATATCTGCGTCACCTCTTTAGCTGTACTGAATCCTGTCTGCAGAATAAACTGCATGACATCATTGTCGCTGAGCATAGAATCTTCCGGCATCAGCCCGCGTTCTATGGCCCGCGTACGAATCGCTTCGGTATTGACACCTGCACCGTCATCCTCGATGCGCAATACAATTTCAGGTCCTTCGCGGTCGAATGTAATCGCAATTAACCCGGTTGCCTGCTTGCCCGCGGCGATTCGCTGTTCCGGTAGTTCGATGCCATGTGCAACGGCATTACGCAACATATGCTCCAGTGGTGCAATGACACGATCAATGACCGTACGGTCCATTTCACCGTCAGCGCCTACCAGCTCCAGCTCGACCTTCTTTTCCAACTGCCGGGCTGATTGCCGCACGATACGTCTGAGGCGCGATGAAAGACCCGAAAAAGGAATCATTCGGGTACGCATCAGGCCTTCCTGCAGATCAGTACTGACGCGTGATTGCTGTAACAACAGGGTTTCTGATTCACGCGTAGTGTTTTCCATCAATTCCTGGAGACTGCGTAAATCACTGATACTTTCAACCAGCGATCGGGACAACTGCTGAAGATTTGAGTAGCGATCCATTTCCAGCGGGTCAAAACCCGGGTTAATTATGTCTGCTTCCTGCTCATAGCGGTAAAGCACCTGCGCCTCGGTTTCCATCTCCAGCTGGCGTAGCTGATTGCGCAGGCGGGTAATCGTTTGTTCAAGTTCGGCAAGATTAAAACGGTAGTCAGTCACTTGCTGTTCCATGCGTGAACGGTAGATATTGATCTCACCGGCATAATTCACCATGTCATCAAGCAAATTCGACTGGATCCTGACCTGCTCACCGTGCTCCTTCACCTGCTTCTTTGGTTCGACTTTCTGCGGGAAAGCCATATCTGTGCGCCCGGGCAATTCAGGATGCGTATTTGCTTCAGGTGATATTTCATTTTCACAGCGTGCCACATCGTTTTCTGCATCCGGTAATACGGATACGTCATTTTCGACAGACGCAGCTTCATCGACGCAATCCGCATCTTCCAGGCAGGTGCCCTCTTCTACAGCAATCTCTACTGCATCTGAAGCGGAGTCATTACCCGTCTCATCATTTGACTCAGACACGCCGGCCGCCTCGTCACTGACAACTGAATCACACCCGGTCTGCCAGAACGCGTCAAGGCGAACCTGCAGTTGCTCCGCTACTGCCGGCATTTGTCGTGACTTGACCTGTTCCAGCATTTCGGAAAGACGGTCATGAGATTCCTGCATTAGCGCGAATAATTCATCAGACGTTGCAATCACCCCGTCGGCGATGCGCGTCATCAGGGATTCCAGCACATGACTCAAATCTCCGATTGACTGAATGTCCATCATGCGTGCTCCACCCTTGATGGTATGCAGCTGACGCTGGAATTCAGTCATGTGTTCAATGTTTTCCGGCTGTTTCACCCATGCACGCAGCACCACCTCGCTGCTATCAATAATCTCCGATGCTTCTTCGACAAAAATCTCGTACAGTTCCTGGTCCATATCCGAGAATGGATCAGATTCTCCCGCAATCGGTGTATCAACCAGCTCAACAGTATCGACGTGTGGCTCAACGGGATCAGGAATACTTGAGACAACATCATCCTCTTCAGGCTGGCCTTCAACCCGGGGAAGAGCAGCTATCCGGTCACACAATGATTTCTGAATCGACGCATCGAACGAGACATCCGGCAAATGTTCTACAGCACCGGTAATATCTGTAACAGCCGAGCGCAACACATTGATCGCATCCTTTCCAATCAACTGATTTGACTGGTAATACTCGTCAATATAATCGTTCAGGTCGCCCGCCAGATCCCTGATAGAGATAACATCAGCAGACTCTGAAATACCTGACAGCGTATGCAGTGCACGGTACAGTGCTTCAGTGACAAGGCGTGGCTCATCCCCAGGCTCAAGAAATTCCTTAATAGCCTGCAGATGATCGTTGCATTCTGTACCGAATATTTCGAGCAGCGATGCCTCTTCTTGCATGGCATATTCGGTTGACGACTCTGCGTGCTGTTCGCCATCCGGATCAACAGGTTCTTCAATTACTTCCCGCTCGTCAACAACCGACCCGCCGGTTTCCGGCACATGCATCACGCCACGGCTCAATGCATCGGCTTGCTGCATCATGCTTGCTACATTGATTGTCGGAACTGGTCCACCCTGTATCTGATTGACGAGTTGTGAGAGTGCGTCAGGAACATTGCCGAGCAGAGAGTGCATGCTCCCGGTTATTTCTATGCTTCCCTCGATGACCCTGCTCAGCAAATTTTCCATGCACCAGGAGAACTCGCCAATCAACATTGCCCCTGCCATCCGGCCGCTGCCTTTCAGTGTATGAAAACTGCGGCGCAAGGTAGCAAGTGCATCTTCACTACCCGACTGGCTTAGCCATTCGGGTATAACAGCAGCAACAACTGTAATTTCTTCTGCTGCCTCTTCCAGGAAGATCTCAACAATCTCGGCATCTGCATCAGGCGACAGTACCGGAAGATCCATGGAGGATGGCTGTTCACACACCGCAGACTCGATAATCTCATTATCCGGGACGAGAACCAGCTCGTCAGCCCGACTCTCTTGCGTGTATTCTGTACTCTGTTCAGAGCATTCTTCAGCACCCTCATCCTCTACGATTGCGGAGGGATCAGAGTATATAATTGCCTTCCTGGCAAGACTGTTAACATCGACCACATGGTCGACTGCTTCACCTTTAATCTCTGCGAGCAACTGTGCAAGTCCACCTACAGAGTCTGACAGGATTGATTTGATAACGTCATTCGGCACTACGGTTTCATCTATTATCGTGTTGACCAGATTTTCAAGAGCCCACGCAAACTCACCGACAGCAAGCGCACCTACCATGCGGCCACTGCCTTTCAGGGTATGAAAAGAGCGGCGCACATCCACCAGATATTCTCTGGCCTCGGTTGTAGCGCTCCAGATGGGTATGAAGGCTGCGAGTTTCTGCAATTCTTCATCAGCCTCTTCAATGAAGATTTCAAGGATTTCCTCATCTACATCGGGGGCAATAACCTGCAGTGCTGTGATTTCTGCCGTTTCTTCAACATCTATCGCTTGCTGAGGCAGCTGTTCAGTAAATTCCGATTCTCCGGCAGGCCGCCTGCGCCCGTCTTCCACACCCGGCGGCTGTGCCGACTCATCTACCCGGGGACGCGGATACCCGAGCTTCGCCATACTTTCCTCAGCCACATCCAGCGCCGTACCGGTTTGAGAGCGATTTTCCGATATTTCCTCAATATAGAACTCGATACTGCAGATCGCATCCGCAAGTGAATCGAGCTGATCTTCATGAAGCGACTGATGCCGTTCGATTAATTCATGTGCGATGAACTGCTTAACCTGATCTACTGCAACAGCCACCCTGTCCTGGTTTGCCAACCTCATTCCACCACTTATCTGATTAAGCAACTCCGGCACAACAGAAAGCGAATCGAAATCGTCGGATGACCTTAGGTACTCGCTGATGGCTTCCTTTGCCATCCCCATGCTGGCAACCACTTCACGTGTAACCGCATCCAGCCCCTGCTTGAATGCAGCGCCTTCCGCTTTATCACCAGCATCATCCACTAAGGCATCTTCAACAAATACCAGCGTATTTGCCAGTGCATCTAATGCGGAATCATCCGGCAAGATGTCACCCGATATCATTTCACGGATGGCATGCTCCTGGAGCGCGACTGCTTCAGAAGGCTTTACCAGACCAATCATGCCCAGCGTGTTTGCCAATGCATGTAAATCATTTGCCACTGGAGTCAATATCTGTGAATCATGCTTATCCCTGTTTTTATAGTCATCAAGACTTTCCTTGATACGCTCTATGTCACAGCGCATGGTAACAGCAACCGTCTGCATCAGTTCATCACTGCAGGCTATCTGAGTGTCGCTTTCATAGCCTGTCAACCCGGGATCGACTGACAGTTGTTTGATTCCATAGGTTTCCCTTATCAGCATGATTCTCTCTGACCCTGCAGCAGCCTGTGCCAGCCGGAACAGCAGATTCTTCATGAGATCATCTGACAATACGTCATCAAACACCGCTTCCCCCGCGTCAATCAAGCGCTTGATCTGACGATCCAGCTGGCCAAACAGCTGTTTCGTTTCAACGGTTGTCTCCAGCAGACCATCTCGCAGGGCCTCAGCCACACCAGCCCCGGCCCACCAGATCCGTGCTACCGGTTCACTGCCTGCACACTGCTGCAAATGCTCCAGCACTTCCACCAGCGTTTCCAGACCGCCATTACCCTCTGTATTCCTGTACCACTCCAGCAGCCCACTCTGAAATCGAACACGTGCAGCACGTGCCATTGATGGCACATCCTGACACAGCGGTTCTGCGCGAACATCAAAAACAGAGACAGGTACGCGTACGCGCAGGTTTGGTGAAAAAATATCTGATTGCTGCAGGGGTTGTTCACCACGGGTTGCACGTAGACTGTTAACCAGATGCAGAAGTGCTTCCGGCTTTTCCTCACGACCGGATCGAATGCTTGACAAATAATCCGGCAGCTGCAGAAAAGACCGCATCAGTAATTCCAGTGCGGTTTCTGATTCTTCAATTGTTCCCTGGTGCAGGTCTGCAAGCACACCTTCCATCTCGGACGCCAGCAATACCGCGCCCCTGACATTAACCATTTGTAATGGCCCGAGTGCCTCGTGCAAGAGCGTTGCGCAACGCTGCAACAGTCCCTCGTTCGCAGGATCCAGCGCATACTCTTCCAGCTGCAACCGCGCCTGGTTAAGTGTTTCACCCAGTTCCTTGCGAACCCAGCCAAGCGCATTGTAATCTATGGCTTCATGCATAATAACGTTTCCTTGCAAACTAAACCGACTGGCAGCCCATGGCACAATTGCGTGCTATAAATCACTCCTGAGCTGACACAGATGCCTCAGGTGATAAAGCATCTATCGAAATTATTGCGGCAATTTGAATCCGGTGACCGAGGTGTCCAGGTCCTGTGCCAGTCGGGAAAGGTTCCCAATGGAACGGGCGGTCTGTTCAGTACCCGTGCTTGCCTGTGTAGTCACCTCCTGTATACGGTTCATACTGGTGGCAAGCTGGGTCGCAACATTGGCCTGTTCACGCGCAGAACCGGAAATATTCTGGATCAGGCCGGCAAGCTGGTTTGAGACTGATTCAATTTCTTCCAGTGCACTCCCTGCATCCTCGGCAATCTGTGCACCACTGACCACACCAGATGTACTTTTCTCCATCGAGATAACGGCCTCATGGGTATCGGCCTGAATGGTCTTGACCAGCGCTTCAATCTGCTTGGTTGCATTTGCTGAACGCTCGGCCAGGCGTTGCACTTCATCGGCAACGACCGCGAATCCACGGCCAGCTTCGCCCGCCATGGCAGCCTGGATAGAAGCATTCAGGGCAAGAATGTTGGTTTGCTCGGCGATATCGTTAATCAGCTCAACGATGTCGCCGATCTCCTGCGAACTCTCACCAAGCCGTTTAATGCGCTTCGATGTTTCCTGTATATGTTCACGAATATTATCCATACCATTCATGGTACGTTTCACTGCTTCACCACCATTTTTCGCGATTTCAACAGAACGCATGGCCACCTTTGATGACTCGCTGGCTTCTCTGGAAACACCGTCCATGGATACAGACATTTCGCTAATTGAAGAACCTGCAACGGATATATCCCGGGACTGCTGCTTGCTGGCCTCGGACAGCTGACTGGCTATCTGCTCGGTTTCATGTACCGATGAAGACAGCTGTGTAGACGTATCATTGATTGTCTTTACCAGGCCGCGCAACGATTCAACCGTCACATTAATGGAGTCGGCAATGGCACCTGTGAAGTCCTCACTAACTGTCGTTTTAACAGTCAGGTCACCTGCAGCCAGGTCACCGATCTCATCCAGCAGTCGCATAATGGCTTCCTGGTTACGCGTATTCTCTTCCTCTATCTGCAGACTGCGCCGACGCTGGCTAACCAGCGTTTCATAGGCCATCCAGAACAGAATAAAGAGTGCAACTGCGCCCAGTAAATACGCCAGTTCAGTTGAAACGACGCGGCCTTGAGGTGCCGCGAGAAGCACAGACTTGAGCTCCTCAACCGCTTCAAACAGTGCCTCGCTCTGTGCCGTAATTTCAGCTGCTGCCTTCTGAATGCCGACCAGTTCTTCTGCATTTTCCACGATGGAACCGACGTTGTCGCTGACACGACTGAACAACAGCGCTATTTCCTGGATCCTGGACTGTAATGTCTTGCCCTTCAGTTGCTCGATACCGCCGGTACCTCGCATGAACCCGTCCAGTACACGACCAAACTCACGGGTATCCTCGGCAAATGCAACAGTAGCCGACTCGGTAACCTGGCCAGTCATTACTGCATTCAGACTATTCACGATACGCTGTCCCAGTACCGCCTGTTCAGTAGCCAGCCGCACCTGGGCAGCACTGGCTCCATTTTTCATCAGTTCATCGACAATACCGCTGGTATGCTCCATCAACTGGGGCATGACCTCATTCATAAGACTTGTAGCCTCTGACAGGGCCATAATCAGGAACTGACCCTCCACTACCTCATCGATGTTGTTGCGAAAACCGCTCCAGCGATTATTCAGGTTGTTCAAGGCCAGGCTCTCCGGTGTCCCGTTCACACCGGCAGCATCACCATAATCAGACATTTGGGTATCCAGTATTCCCGAGAATTTGTTTTTCGAGGATTTCAGCCTGGCAAAGGAGTCAGTATCACCCGTCGAAGAAGACAGTGCATACTTTGCTATACGTTGCGACAAAACAAGCTGCTCACCGACATCTGCAAGCCTTTGCTGGTCTGTTTCAACCTGATGCCCTACCCTTATGAAGGTCCAGGCCATGGCCCATATTGCACATATCATGAAGAACACGAGCGCCTTCATCTTGTTGCTTGCACCAAACCTTTTCACGTCAAACATCGTTTTCATGACCTGTCTCCTGCCCCATATATCCACATTGCATAGAATAGTTAACTGTTGGTGCTGTCCGTTTCGTCAGTCAGCTAGACAGCCACCTGTAAAAACAATGGCGACTCAACCAGCGACAGCAGGCTGAACACACCCCATACCTGTTCACCCCTGCGGAACCCATTTCGCATATAGGGATGAAACTTGTCATCAACACCGGGAACTTCGTCTGTAAGCTCGTCTTCATGAAAATGCTTGAGACCCAGAACCTCGTCGACCACAAGTCCGGAATAGATACCGTTAAAATCAATAACCAGCACACGAGTCTTGCTGGTCACTCGAGGTATCTCGTTACCCAGGTAACCAGTGAGATCTATAACCGGTAACAGATTACCGCGGACGTTTGCGATGCCGCGCACCCATGGCTGGGTAAGGGGAACAGCCGAAAGCTGCGGGTAATCAAGTATCTCGGCAACATCATCCATTGCGGCAATCAGGTTGTTGTGCCCCAAACGGAATGCGATACCCGGCCATTCGTTCGAGGCCTCGACCTTGCGTGGAAAGCCGACTTCAAGGCCACGGCAGCACTCTTCAATCTCCCTTAGAATAGCAACCGGATTTATCAGTTTCTGTTCTGACATTTTCTATTACGCTGCCAGCGCCTCTTTGATAAGACTCATTAACATGCCTTCCTTAACCGGTTTGGTTATATAGTCGCGGGCGCCCTGGCGTAACCCCCACACACGGTCTACCTGCTGGTCTTTTCTGGTCACAATGATGACCGGAATGGCACATGTTTCGGGATCCGACGACAGTTCACGGGTTGCCTGAAAACCATTCAGCCCCGGCATCACAACATCCATGAGAATCAGATCAGGCCTTTCACGTTTTGCAACCTGTATACCCTCATCGGCATCCGAGGCAATCAATGTTTTAAAACCATTTTTTTCCAGGATCTTTTTCAACAAGTGAATATCAGTAGGGGAGTCATCAACAATCATTATCCGTGTCATCATAGTGCCTCGTATTCAGATCAAGCGTATGGCGTTTCTAGTCAGTGTTTTCTGTATGCTGTTCGATTACTGTCAGTAATTCTTCGCGGGTAAATGGCTTGGTAATGTAGTTATCTGAACCAACGACTCGTCCCCTGGCCCGGTCGAACAAGCCGTCCTTGCTGGAGAGCATGATTACAGGGGTATGACGGAAAACCCGGTGATGCTTGATCAATGCACATGTCTGGTAACCATCAAGACGCGGCATCATGATATCCAGCAGAATAAGATCGGGCTGATGATCGGCAATCATGCTGAGGGCTTCGAATCCATCGGTTGCCGTGATCACATCAAAACCCTCTTTTTTCAGAAGCGTCTCTGCAGTACGGCGAATCGTTTTGCTGTCATCGATAACCATGACCTTGACGCACCTCCCTGCCACCCCATCGGCGACCCGTGCATCACCGTCAGTGACGGATTCATTCGCTTCAGCTGTCGGTACAGTACTCTGCATGATGACCTCTATCCATTTGATTTTTTTCAACTTAAGCCAATCACTCAATCCCGCCCGGAGCCTCTGTCCGGACACCGGTGTCACAATCCATGCCCCGGCAGGAGAATTAATTTAGTATTGGCTTTCTGCTACACCGGTTTATCGTCAATCGGGTAGCAAACTTTATCTTGGCCAGTCATAGAGATAGCGAACCACCACCCGATATCTGAAACAGGTAATTTATGAACATCAAACTAGGCATCGTCATGGACCCTATCGGTTCAATCAAACCTTGCAAGGACAGTTCACTGGCCATGTTGCTGGCTGCCCAGAAACGCGGCTGGGAATTGCATTACATGGAGCAGGGAGACCTGTTTCTGGTGGACAGTCGCTGCCATGCGTTACAAACCCGTGTGGAGGTCCGGGATGACGAGAACGACTGGTACACGTTGTCAGAGAAGTGTACCGCTCCCCTGGACGAACTTGATGTCATCCTGATGCGCAAGGACCCGCCCATTGACATGGAATTCATCTATACAACCTTCCTGCTGCAACGAGCCGAGGCACATGGTGCACTTGTCGTTAATAATCCTGCAGCAATACGCAACGCCAGTGAGAAACTCTATACCGCCTGGTTCTCCCAATGCTGTCCGCCGACACGGGTAAGCCGTGACATAGGTCGAATAAAGGAATTCCTGGACGTGCATGACGACATAATCGTAAAGCCACTCGACGGCATGGGTGGTGCATCGGTATTTCGTGTCCGGAAAAATGACCCGAATCTGAATGTCATCCTTGAAACCATCACCGCGGATGGCACCACAAGCGCCATGGCGCAACGCTATATCCCGGAAATAACAGCGGGTGACAAGCGCATCCTGATGGTCAACGGAGAACCCTTTCCTCATGCACTGGCGCGGATACCTGCAAGCGGTGAAACACGTGGTAACCTGGCTGCCGGGGGAAGAGGCGAAGGGACTGACCTCAGCAAGAGAGATCTCTGGATATGCGAGCAGGTCGGACCTGCCTTGCGCGAACAGGGTTTGATGTTTGTCGGGCTGGATGTCATCGGCGACTACCTGACTGAAATCAATGTCACCAGTCCTACCTGCATACGCGAACTCGATTCGTTATATAACGCGGATATTGCCGGCTGGTTTCTGGATACGGTTGCTAACCGTATGGGCAAATGATCGAACAACTCACCCGACTTGGTTGCCTGCTGCTGATACTCGGCGCCAGCGGATGTGGCCAGCAGAAAGACGCTGTATTTCATGACCAGTTTTTTGCATTTGGCACCCTCATTGATATTACTCTGTACGGCGTTGAGCTACCGTTAGCCGAATCCGTCAGCGGACAAATAGAACAGGATTTCATGAACATGCACGCCAGCTGGCATGCATGGCAGCCTGGCCCGCTGTCATCCCTGAACGGCCAGCTGTCCGGTCCCGGAGCAGGAACGATTGCACCGTCAATCCTGCCATTACTCAAGGAGGCGAACCGGCTGTCCCGGCTGAGCGAAGGCCTGTTCAATCCGGTGCTGGGGAACCTGATTGCGCTCTGGGGCTTTCATGACAACGCCCTGCCGGTCGGTACATTACCCGACAGCACTGCAATCAGGGAACTGCTCGATCAGGCCCCCTCCAGCAACGATATACATATTGATGGCACACTAGTAACCAGCCGTAACCCGTCCGTTGCCTACGATCTGGGGGGCTTTGCAAAAGGTTATGCAATCGATCGCGCGATAGACCGCTTGCGCGAGTCCGGCATCCATAATGCCATTGTCAATGCCGGTGGTGATTTGCGCGCAATTGGACAACACGGTGAGCGGCCGTGGCGTATCGGCATACGGCATCCGCGGGAAAACGGCATCCTTGCGAGCATCGAAATATCCGGTGACGACAGTGTCTTTACCTCGGGAGATTATGAACGTTATTTTGAGGTGGATGGCAAGCGCTACCATCATATACTCGACCCGCGCACAGGTTACCCGGCGATAAACACCACCTCTGTAACCGTCATTCACAGCAATGCCGCAACCGCCGATGCGGCCACTACCGCATTATTTGTTGCCGGACCGGACGAATGGCCGTCTGTAGCATTGAGCATGGGCATACGCCATGTCATGTTGATAGACAATCAGGGAATCATCCATATGAATCCGGCAATGCAGTCACGCATACAGCTTGAACCCGGAATAAATGCAGAAATCAGCCTGGATGCCCCGCTACAATGACCCGCGCCGATCGCATCCTGATACTGCTGGCAGTATGCGCCATGCCGTTTCTGTACCTTCATCTCTGGTTCCACGATGAGCCGGCAAATTTCGTACAAATTCTCAATGGCAGCAGCGCCGCGGTTACTGAATCACTGCAACCAGACAGGATATTGAGTGCCGTCGGAAGGCTTGGTGCAAGCATTATCGAAGTCAGGAATAATCGTGTACGGTTTGTCAGTTCACCCTGCATAAAACAGGTCTGTGTACACAGCGGCTGGCTGACAAACGCCGGGGAATTTGCCAGCTGTTTGCCCAATCAAATCAGCCTGACCCTCACAGGCCATGACCCGCGCTTTGACGCGATAAATTTTTGAGCAGACAGACATCATGGCATTGGCCATCTGCAAAAAAAAACGGACCCATAACCGTCCCAGTTTCAAACGGTGCATTCACTCTGCCGGTGGACAAGGACGTTTTTCCTTGCCCCATGCCTGCCATTAGCAATGCACCTTGATACGCGGCTGGCGGAGGCAATCTTCGGAGCTACACCATCACACCCTGTCTGTACATCCAGGAAAATTCCTACCTAAGGCAGCGACGCTGACCCATAGCCCGGGGATCAGTAAACAGCTAACGTGTTGTACTGCTGTGAACCACGCACGCAGTCACAAGGAACAGAAATTCATATATAAATCTACGACAAATGGATAACCCATGAAACAGGAAGTAGCCGCGATATTTATCCTGTATCTCACACTGCCGGGCAGCATCTGCGCCAAAGACAGCGCCTATCAATGGACTGACAAGCAGGGGCAGACACATTATGGTGACAAACCGCCCGTAAACAACGAGTCCAGGGCAATCGCCCTGCAGCGGGACATGACCGGTATCGACAGCCAATCCGGATTACGCCCGGGTGAACACGCCCGTCTCGGAAAAATGGAACAGCGTCAGCGGCAACAACAGCAGCGAACTGAAGTGACAAGAACCCGCAGTAAACGTGAGCTGGCAGCCAGGCGTTCACGTTGTGCCGAAAACAGGGAAATGCTCAAAAATTCCAGAGGGAATGAAAACTTCAAAAAATATGCAAGGTATCTGCGAAACAACTGCTGGTAACGGTTAATATAGGAGCAAATTCCCGGGATGCCATTGTTTGGATGCAGATAGAGACAACACCTGAAGACCACCGAATTGCATGGCTCACTGCCCTGGCCATCTGTATACATATTCTGGAGAGCGCCATTCCCTCTCCCCTGCCGGGCCTGAAACCCGGACTCGCAAACGTCATCACCATTGCTGTCCTGCTGCAGTTCGGCTGGCATACTGCAGCCTGGGTGAGCCTGCTTCGCGTGGTCTGCGGCAGCCTGCTGCTCGGGACTTTCCTGTCACCTGCATTTATGCTCAGTATGGGCGGGGCTTTATGCAGCGTGTCTGTACTGTGGCTGGCCTGCCGCCTTCCAGGCGAAGGCTTTGGAGCAATCGGCTATAGTGTGCTCGCTGCACTGGCCCACATGAGCGGACAGTTCGTGCTTGCCTGGCTGTTATTTATTCCGCATGCGGCAATCTGGCATTTGTTTCCCGTCCTGTTAAGCGCTGCACTATTGTTTGGTATCGCCGGCGGTATAATTGCCCGCACAATGTGCAGTGAAGATGCCCCATGCAAAACATAGACACCCCCATTCTTGACACGTCTCCCGTCACGGCCGTTGACCGTATGGCGCTGACACTGTTTTTTGCACTCGTCCTGCATGCCATGATTATCCTCGGCATCACATTTGGCCTGCATGACGACCCTGCACCTGAAAATATCCTGCCGACAATGGATATCACCGTATCCAACCGCCGCACACCGCCGCCGGACGAGGCGGACTACCTGGCACAAACAAGCCAGGAGGGTGGTGGCAATACCACTGAAAAGGTCAGGCCCACACAGGCAATCCCAGAGCAGGCACCCGCCGTCAGGCCACAACAGGCCACGCCCGCACCTGCCCAGGTTATTACCACTGATGCAGCTGAAAACAAACACCATCAAAAGAAGAATGTCATTCCTGATACGAGCAAGCCGGACGTCAAGGCAACCGACCTGATCGAGCGCAGCATGGAAATGATCAACCTGAATGAACAGCTCAATGAATCAATGCAGGCCTACGCACAACGACCCCGGCATATCTACGTATCAGCGCGCACCCAGGAATTCAAATATGCCAATTACATGAGTGAGTGGGTGAAAAAAGTAGAGCGCGTTGGCAATCTGAATTATCCGGATGATGCGCGCCGCCAGGGCCTGTCCGGCAAGCTGATAATGGATGTCACCATGAATGCCGATGGAACAGTACGCAACATCAGTATCTTGCGCCCTTCCGGGCATGCTGTCATTGATGAGGCAGCCATCCGCATCGTCAATCTGGCGGCACCCTTTGCGCCATTCCCGTCTGAAATCCTGAAGGATGCGGATATCCTGCACATCACTCGCACATGGGAATTCTCCACGACCCATCAGCTGAAAAGCCACTGACCCGCCTTTCTGGCGGACTGACTATATCCTTGGAGAGGCTTGAAGGTGACCGGCTCTCTGCCTGATACTATTGTCATGAGCATTAGCAACTCACTAAGCGATCATTTTCTCATTGCCATGCCGGCACTTGACGACCCTAATTTTCACCACACCACCACCTACATCTGCGAGCATGATGAGGACGGCGCACTGGGGGTTGTCATCAATCGTCCGCTGAACATGCGCTTGATAGACATTTTGAAATATATGGGTATTGAACCCGGCAGTGATGAAATTTCATCGCGACCCGTATACATGGGTGGACCTGTTCAGAGTGACCGGGGTTTTGTGTTACACGAGCCGGCAGGTGACTGGGAAGCCACCCTGAAGGTCACAGACAAAATCGGCATAACCTCTTCCCGGGACATTCTCCAGGCGATTGCCGCTGGTGAGGGGCCGGAAAAAGCGATTGTTACCCTGGGCTATGCCGGCTGGGGAGCAGGCCAGCTGGAACAGGAACTCGCAGCCAATACCTGGTTAAGCGGCCCTGCAAGTTCAAAAATTGTATTTGATATCCCCAGCGAAGAGCGCTGGACGGCAGCGGCAGCACTGCTCGGTGTAGATCTGAACCTGTTATCCGGCGATATGGGGCATGCATGAATGGCTGACAGCTGCCGTCCAGCCGCCATCAGCAGGCAGGTCCAGTAATCTTGCAAACCTTGCTGGGTTTCGATTTTGGCACACAGCGCATCGGCATCGCCGCTGGACAAAGTATTACCGGGACAGCAACGGCTCTGTGTACAATCAACTCCAGCCATGGAAAGCCGGACTGGGACAGGATTTCCGAATTAATCGAGCACTGGCGACCCGATGCCCTTGTCGTCGGACTACCATTACACAACGACGGCAGTGATTCGGACATCAGCATGGCTGCAAGAAGGTTTGCGCAACAACTGCAAGGGCGCTATCGGCTCCCGGTACACACCATGGATGAAAGACTCAGCTCACATGCTGCCAAACAACACATGAAACAAACGGCCAGCAGGCAGGAAGTTGACGCCGTGGCTGCCATGATAATTCTGCAGAGCTGGCTGGAAACACAAGCACATGAATGACCTTGGGAATATTTCTGAAATCATAGCCGGCATGGCTTCACAACTGGGTGAGCAACTTGACCGGGCCGGCATCATACACCCGGCCATGGTCGGCATACACACTGGCGGTGTATGGATTGCCAAACAACTGCACCGGCAACTGAATATTGAGGAACCCCTTGGCAGTCTGGATATTTCATTTTACCGTGATGATTTCACCCGCATCGGCATGAATCCTGTGGTGCAGCCATCACAACTGCCCTTCAGCATCGATGAACGCCATATCATACTTGTTGATGACGTACTCCATACCGGGCGAACCATCCGTGCCGCGCTGAATGAACTATTCGATTACGGGCGTCCTGCATCCATCATGCTGGCAACACTGATCGAGCGCGGCGGACGGGAATTGCCGATTCAGGCAAATGTTGTCGGCCGCCACGTCAAACTGAGTCCCGGCGAACACATCAAGCTGTCGGGACCTGATCCACTGGCACTGGAAATTCAAAAGACAGCATGACCCGTCACAGCCTGCAAATAGACAAAAACGGTCGCTTGCGCCATTTCCTGTGCATCAGCGGACTGAACCGCCAATTGATTACAGAGATACTTGATACCGCGGAATCCTTCGCCGGTGTAACCCAGCAGTCTGTAAAAAAAGTACCGCTGTTGCGCGGTAAAACCATTGTCAATCTGTTCTTCGAGGCAAGTACCCGCACCCGCACAACGTTTGAACTGGCTGCGAAAAGACTCTCTGCCGATGTCCTGAATATCAATATCACACAGTCCAGCACTGTCAAGGGTGAAACCCTGCTTGACACCCTCCGCAACCTTGAAGCCATGCATGTTGACATGTTTGTTGTGCGACATGCAGACAGTGGTGCCGCTCATTTCATTGCCGCCAATGCTGCACCGCACATCAGCGTCATCAATGCCGGTGACGGCTGGCATTCACACCCGACACAGGCAATGCTGGACATGTTTACCATCCGCCGCGTCAAGGGGGCAGACTTCGGTGCGCTGCGTGTCGCCATCGTCGGTGACATAATGCACTCACGCGTGGCACGTTCACAGATCCATGCGCTGAACCTGCTGAATACCGGCGAAGTGCGCATAGTCGCACCGAAATCGCTGCTTCCGGCACACGCCGAATCACTGGGTGCACAGGTACATAATGACCTGCAAACCGGCATAAAAGACGTGGATGTTATTATGATGCTGCGATTGCAGCGGGAGCGCATGCAGGGCGCACTACTGCCCAGCGAACATGAGTACTTTGAGTTGTTCGGGTTAACAGAAAAGAAACTCATACATGCCAGCCCGGACGTCACCGTTATGCATCCAGGCCCCATTAACCGTGGCGTGGAAATGGACTCCGAAGTTGCCGATGGACCGCGTTCCGTAATCCTTGAACAGGTCACCCATGGCATTGCAGTGCGCATGGCCGTCATGTCGATGGCGATGTCACGCAAAGAAGGCGACACAGGCTAGTATTATGTCTGCAATCGACACAACAACAAGGATCCTGATCAGAGGTGGCCGGGTAATAGATCCGGCGAATAATATTGATAGCGTCGAGAACCTGTATATTGCAGACGGCAAGGTGATTGCATCAGGCAATGCACCACAAGGCTTCAGCGCCGACATGGAAATCAATGCCGACCAGCGCATCGTCTGCCCTGGACTGATAGATATCAGTGCCCGACTCAGAGAGCCAGGCCAGGAACAAAAGGCCACTATCGCAACGGAATCACTGGCGGCTGCCAGCGGCGGCATTACCACGCTGTGCTGTCCGCCGGATACCAATCCGGTCATTGATACACCGGCGGTCACCGAGTTCATTCGGCTGCGTGCAGAAGCCGCCGGTAAAGCCCGGATAGTCACGCTGGGTGCACTCACCCAGTCGCTTGGGGGAGAGCAATTGAGCGAAATGGCCGCGCTGCGCAGGGCTGGCTGCGTTGGTGTCAGCAATGCATTGCAGCCACTGCTCAATCCGTTAATCCTGCGTCGTGCAATGGAGTATGCCTCCACCTTTGATCTCACTGTATTCCTGCACCCCAATGACCACTGGCTGGCAAACGGGGGTTGTGCACACGAGGGCCGGGTTGCAACCCGCCTGGGATTGCGTGGCATCCCTGAAGCGGCCGAGACAGCCGCCGTCGCACGAGACCTTGCACTGATTGAACAAACCGGTGTACGCGCACACTTCTGCAGGCTGACATCGGCTCGAGCCGCCAGGATGGTTGCACGTGCTCAATACGATGGCGCACCGGTAACGGCGGACGTCGCCATTCCGTATCTCTACCTGTCTGAAATTGATATCAGTGACTTCGACACTCAGTGCCATCTGCTACCCCCGCTGCGCACTGTTGAAGACCGCCAGCAGTTACGGGATGCCTTGCAGCAAGGTACATTATCGGCCATCTGTTCAGACCATCAGCCACATGAACCCGATGCGAAGCTGGGACCGTTTCCGGCCACCGAACCCGGTATTTCAGGGCTGGATACACTACTGCCCCTGGCCCTGCGGCTGGTTGATGAACACTCTATAGAACTGGCAGACCTGATACATCGCCTGACCGCGGGGCCTGCAAAGATACTTGGACTGCCGTACGGTACGCTGTCTGTTGGTGCAACAGCCGATATCTGTATATTTGACCCGTCGGCCAACTGGCTACTTGATAGCAGCACGGTACGGAGTAACGGTCTCAACACACCGTTTATGGGTTGGGAAATGAAGGGACGCGTCACCCATACGCTGTTAGCAGGACAACTGGTGTACGCCCTGAACTGATCATGACTGATAGCAAGCAACAATCACAACGCAATACGATTTTTGTCGAGAATGCGCAGATCCTGCTTCATGACAGTTATCCAGGCGACCAGCATGTGCTGCGCCTGCATGCACCTGAATGCGCCGCACATGCGTTGCCGGGAAGTTTCGCACACTTGCAGTGCGACCCGTCGCTCCCCATGCGGCGGCCACTGTCCATCATGCGCACCGATTCCGGAGCAGGCTGGGTGGAGTTTCTCTACAAGGTTGTTGGTGCCGGTACCCGCGCATTGAGCAGGCATTTACCCGGCGCATTCATTAATCTGCTGGGGCCTATCGGCACACCGTTCAAGGCTGACCGGACGCGGCCTCGCACCCTGCTGCTCGGTGGCGGCGTCGGTATTCCACCCATGGTTTTTCTTGCCGACAGCCTGCGATCTGATAAACACTGGCAACCCGTGGTATTCATGGGCTCGGAAGTCCCCTTCCCCTTTACCACAAGGCCCTCGCGTTTTTTGCTGCCGGGCATGCCGGATGCGGTCATTGCCTGCATGCCGCTGCTCGAAGACTGGGGAATACCCAGCCGCCTGGCGAGCCTGCAGGGATACCCGGGGTGTTATGAAGGTTACATTACCGCCCTTGCACGGCACTGGCTGGATGCACTGGATGATTCACTGCATAGCGAGGTCGGTGTGTTCGCCTGCGGGCCGCATCCGATGCTGGCCGCTGTTGCCGCACTGGCAGAAGAATACAACCTGCCCTGCCAGGTCTCACTGGAGGAGTACATGGCGTGCGCGGTCGG
>JBATFE010000094.1:0-13610 GCA_049664445.1 Gammaproteobacteria bacterium | reverse complement strand
TAATATTCGCGGGTTATGATAAACCACCTGCCAGATCGGCTTGATCTGATCGCTACGGCCGAGGCAGGGCGCAAGCTGCGGGGCACGGTGTCCATAGGCAGTCTGGAGCGCTTGCTGCCCGTTTTGGTCTCAGACGAAGGCGAGTTGCAGGTCGAGATGGAGTTGGGCAAGGATCCGGATGGTACACGCTACCTGGCCGGGTCCATTCGGGGCGAGGTGTTACTGAGGTGCCAGCGTTGTCTGGATAAAATGACCTTGCCTCTGGACCTGAACTTCCGCCTGGGTCTGGTATCAAGCGACGCTGCTGCCGGTGCGCTGCCTGACCGCTTTGAACCATTGCTGGTAACGGCGGAACCTGCGCACATTGCCGACGTGATTGCAGAAGAAGTATTGCTGGCAATCCCCATTGTGCCGAGGCACAGTGACAGGCTGGCTTGCCAGGAGTTTGTCAGGGACTATACACCGCCGGAGAGTGAGCAGCGGAAGAATCCGTTTGCCGTGCTGGCGGGACTGAAACTGAAACAGTAGCTTAGGAGTTACAACATGGCCGTACAGAAAAGTCGCAAAACGCCATCCCGTCGTGGCATGCGCCGCTCGCATGACAAGTTGACTGGCAGCACACTGTCGATTGAACCGACAACCGGTGAGACGCACCTGCGTCATCATGTCAGTGCTGACGGGTTTTACAAGGGTCGCAAGGTCATCAGCAAAGACCTGGACTAGTTGTCCGCAAGTAACCGTGACTGTAAAACGATCCGCTGACTGATGACGGTAATCACATGTCTTGTGCGACCTGATTAACCAGGTTCCTGTCCACCTACTTCAGCCGTTCACATCATGAGTAACGAAATTTCGATTGCGCTCGATGCAATGGGCGGAGATTCCGGTCTGGATGTTGTTGTACCTGCGGCAGTCACGGCGCTCAAGCAGCACCCTGACGTTCAGATCATTCTCGTGGGTGATGAATCATTACTGGCGGCGGCAGTCACAGCAGCCGGTGAGACGGCAAATCCCCGACTGAAAATCCGTCATGCCAGCCAGCAAGTGGAGATGGACGAGATGGCCTCGACCGCCATGCGCAACAAGAAAGATTCGTCCATGCGGGTCGCACTTGATCTGGTGAAAGAGGGCGTCGCGCATGCCTGTGTCAGTGCCGGAAATACCGGTGCGTTGATGGCGACTTCCCGCTTTGTGCTGAAGATGTTGCCGGGTATTGATCGTCCGGCAATCTGTACCTCACTGCCTTCAATGACCGGACACACATGGATGCTTGATCTTGGTGCCAATGTTGATTGCAATGCCGAGCACCTGTTCCAGTTCGCATTGATGGGATCGGTGCTGGCCGCTGCAGTCGATGGAAACAAGCACCCGCGTGTTGGTTTGTTGAACATCGGCGAGGAGGAAATCAAGGGCAATGAACAGGTCAAGCAGGCGGCGCAATTACTGCAGTCGGGCATGCCGAATTATGCGGGGTATGCCGAGGGTGACGATATCTACAAGGGCAACTTCGATGTCATTGTGTGCGACGGCTTTGTCGGCAATGTCTCGCTGAAGACCAGTGAGGGCGTCGCCAGGATGATTGCTGAATTCATCAGGCAGGAGTTCAGGCGCAATCTGCTGACCAAACTCACTGCCTTGATTGCCATACCGGTACTCAAGGCCTTCCGTAATCGTATTGATCCGCGTGCCTACAACGGTGCCAGCCTGCTGGGTTTGCGCGGGATTGTTATCAAGAGTCACGGTGGTGCGGATGCCTTTGCCTTTGCCAACGCCATCAAGGTTGCCATTCTCGAAGTCCGTGAGAATGTCCCTGAACGCATAACGGCCCGGTTGCGGTCCTACGAGGAAAACAGGCAGGCCCTATGAAATATTCACGCATTACGGGTACCGGCAGCTACCTGCCTGAAAAGGTACTGACCAACCATGATCTTGAAAAGATCATGGACACGTCGGATGAATGGATACGGGATCGCACCGGTATCTACAAGCGGCATATTGCCGCGGGTGGCGAGACTACCTGTGACCTGGCGGAAATTGCGGCAAGCCAGGCGATGGAGGCCGCAGGGCGAACACCACGGCAGATCGACCTGATTGTGCTGGCCACGACGACGCCTGACCGGGTGTTTCCCAGTACCGCCTGCCTGTTGCAGCAACGGCTGGATATTCACGGTACGGCGGCGTTTGATGTGCAGGCCGTGTGCACGGGGTTTGTCTATGCCCTCGGCATCGCAGACAAGTTTATTAAAACCGGTTCCGCAAAATGTGCGCTGGTGGTGGGTGCGGAGACCCTGTCGCGCATTGTCGACTGGAATGATCGCGGTACCGGCATCCTGTTCGGCGACGGTGCCGGCGCCGTGGTCCTCGAGGCCAGCGATGAGCCGGGCATACTTTCCACGCATCTGCATGCGGACGGCAGTTACGAACACCTGCTGACGGTGCCTGCGGGTATATCGAGTGGTTATGACAAGGTGCTGGCAGGCCAGGCCTATGTGCAGATGCAGGGCAATGAAGTCTTCAAGATGGCGGTGAATACCCTCGGACGGATCGTCGATGAAACGCTGGCCGCCAACAACATGGAGAAGTCCGATGTCGACTGGCTGATCCCGCACCAGGCCAATATACGCATCATCCAGGCAACGGCCCGCAAACTGAAGATGTCCATGGATAAGGTGGTGGTTACAGTGGATGAACACGGCAACACGTCAGCCGCATCGGTGCCGCTGGCGCTGGATGTTGCAGTACGCGATGGCCGCATCAAGCGTGGTGAAATCCTGCTTATGGAGGCCTTTGGTGGCGGTTTTACCTGGGGCTCGGCACTTGTTAAATACTGATTATGAACACAACACTCGCAATTGTATTTCCCGGGCAGGGTTCCCAGTCGACTGGCATGCTGGACGACCTTGCTGCGGACTATTCACTGGTCATCGATACCTTCGATCTGGCCAGTGACGTGCTGGGCTATGATTTATGGCAACTGGTACAGGACGGTCCCGAGGATGAACTGAATGAAACAGACAAGACGCAACCGGCGATGCTGGCGGCAGGCGTCGCTGTCTGGCGCGTATGGCAGGATGCGGGTGGTGCGGACCCCGTACTGATGGCCGGACATAGTCTGGGAGAATACACGGCACTGGTGTGTGCCGGCGCCCTGGATTTTCAGGACGCTGTCAGCCTGGTTGCAGAACGTGGCCGCTGCATGCAGTCTGCCGTGCCGGCCGGTAGCGGTGCCATGGCAGCCATTCTTGGCCTGGATGATGCCACGGTTGCCGCTGTCTGCGAACAGGCAGCTGCCGGTGATGTCGTCTCGCCGGTTAACTACAATTCCCCCGGACAGGTCGTTATTGCCGGGCATAGCGCGGCCGTGCTTCGCGCCATGGCGCTGGCGAAAGAGGCGGGAGCCAGGCGGGCAGTGCAACTGCCGGTCAGTGTTCCATCCCATTGTGCGCTGATGCAGCCGGCAGCCGCTCAGTTCGCTGATCGTCTCAACCGTGCGCTAATCAAGACACCCTCAATAAAGGTCATGCAGAACGTCGATGCAACGCTGCACGATGATCCGCACAGTATTCGTGAGAACCTCAGCAGGCAGTTGTATAGCCCGGTGCAGTGGGTTGCTTCCGTGCAGGCCATGGCAGAGCAGGGCGTGACCCGGGTCATCGAGGCGGGCCCCGGAAAGGTGCTGACGGGTTTGTGCAAACGTATTGATAAAACGATTGTTGCGACGGCTGTCTTTGACGGGCCATCGTTAACGTTGGCGCTGGAAGACTAGTCTTACGATTCACTGAAACCAGCAAGCAGGAACTATTATGTCGTTATCAAATGAAATAGCCCTGGTGACAGGGGCGAGTCGCGGTATTGGCAAGGCGATTGCAACGGCCCTCGGTAGCAAGGGGGCGACAGTTGTCGGCACGGCAACCTCCGCGAGTGGCGCTCAGGGCATCTCGGATTCGTTCGCGGCGAACGGTATCAAGGGTGCGGGCAAGGTGTTGAATGTGACCGACCCCGATTCCATTGAGTCGCTGATCAAGGATATCCAGGCCGAATACGGTGCGCCAACTATCCTGGTGAACAACGCCGGCATCACGCGTGACAATCTACTGATGCGCATGAAGGATGATGAATGGCATGATGTGATTGAGACCAATCTGACATCCGCCTTCAGGATGAGCAAGGCGTGCCTGCGTGGCATGATGAAGGCCAGGCACGGGCGCATCATCACTATCACCTCGGTGATTGGCGCAACCGGCAATCCGGGACAGTCAAACTATGCGGCAAGCAAGGCGGGTGTTATCGGTTTTACCAAGTCGCTGGCAAGGGAGATCGGTTCGCGCGGCATTACCGTGAACGCGGTCGCACCGGGATTTATCGATACGGATATGACGCGTGCCTTGCCGGAAGAACAACGCGATGCGCTACTGGAACAGATTGCACTTGGCAGGCTGGGGACGGTCGAGGATGTTGCCAGCGCGGTTGTCTTTTTGGCATCGGCGGATGCTGCCTATATCACCGGTGAAACGATTCATGTAAATGGCGGTATGTATATGAGTTAGCGTGACCTGCGGTAACGGCGTTTCATGGTAATAAATTGAATTAGATATAATATTCAAGCAACTGATTAATATATATAAGAACCATATAAGTAAACATCGAAGAAGCAGCTGTTCACCAGCGGTGTGCGCCGCTGTAGCCGGACAGAGATGCAACTTGTATCTTGCATCTTGCATTCACTACAATACTCGCGCAGCTTCGGCTGCATTTTTTAATCAAAGAGGAATAATCCGAAATGAGCAATATTGATGAGCGCGTCAAGAAAATTGTTATCGAGCAATTGGGGGTAAAGGAAGACGAAGTGACCGACAGCTCTTCATTCGTCGATGATCTTGGTGCCGATTCACTTGATACCGTTGAGCTGGTTATGGCGCTGGAAGAGGAGTTCGAGTGTGAGATTCCTGATGAAGAAGCAGAAAAGATTACCACTGTCCAGCAGGCTATTGATTACGTCAACGCCCACAAGGACTGACTCTTTTCTCGAGAATTCCGGCCGCACCCTTGCATGACGGGTGCGGCTTTTTATTAGGTAATGTGTTGTTAGCAGTACCTTTGTGAGGGATGAGCATTGTCCAAAAGACGCGTTGTTGTAACCGGACTGGGAATTATTTCTCCCGTTGGTAACACGATTGAAGTCGCCTGGGATAACATCCTTGCCGGCAGAAGCGGCATCGGCCCGATCACCGGTTTCGATGTCACTGACTTCCCGGTACGCTTTGGTGGCGAGGTCAGGGACTTCGATGTGTCTGCGTTTATGCCAAACAAGGATGCACGTCGCATGGCCGAGTTTATCCACTACGGCATTGCCGCCGCCAGTCATGCCATTGCAGACTCGGGTATCGAAATTACCGATGCCAATGCCCGGCGCGCAGGCGTAGCGATTGGATCCGGTATCGGTGGTTTGCACGGCATAGAAATCGCCTATCAGGCGTTTCTGGACGGTGGCCCGAGAAAAATCTCTCCCTTCTTTGTGCCGGGCAACATTATCAATATGATTGCCGGTAATCTGTCCATCATGTTCGGTCTGAAAGGACCCAACATTGCTATCGTCACCGCGTGTACCTCGGCGACGCACAGCATCGGCATTGCCGCGCGTACCATTGCCTATGGCGATGCCGACATTATGATCGCCGGTGGCGCGGAAATGGCGACCTGTCCCACGGGCATCGGCGGGTTCTCGTCGGCACGCGCACTCTCCACCCGCAATGACAATCCCGAGGCAGCCAGTCGTCCCTGGGACCGGGACCGTGATGGTTTTGTGCTCAGTGACGGTGCCGGTGTACTGGTGCTTGAAGAATATGAATCAGCCCGTGCACGGGGTGCAGAGATTTATGCGGAGATTGCCGGGTTTGGCATGAGTGGTGATGCCTACCACATGACACAACCCTCCGAGGGCGGGGAAGGGGCGGCACAGTGCATGGACGCGGCACTGGCGGATGCCGGTCTGAATCATGATGACGTCGATTACATTAACGCCCATGGCACATCGACCCCCGCGGGTGACATTGCCGAAACGCTGGCCATCAAACGTTCGTTTGGTGACCAGGCAGGCAAGGTGGCGGTCAGTTCAACCAAATCCATGACAGGACATCTGCTGGGGGCCGCCGGCGGCATCGAGGCGCTGTTTTCTATCCTGGCGCTGCGCGACCAGGTTGCGCCGCCCACCATCAACCTGGAAAATCCGGGCGAGGAATGTGACCTGGACTACATACCGAATGTCGCCAGGGAAATGAAGGTTGATGTTGCCATGTCCAACTCGTTCGGTTTTGGCGGTACCAACGGCACGCTGATATTTCGCCGCATGGACTAGTCGCCGGTACATCCTGACACGGGTAGATATCATGGCTACGAAACCCACGGAAGAACACGGAAAAATAAAAGATATTTCGGAAATATTTTCGTGTTCTTCCGTGGATTCCGTGGCAATTAAATAAGATAACCGGCAGTCAGCTTATTTCTACTTGCGTGGGAAAGAATCAATAATGTTCTGTACGCCGGGTTTGCGCGCACGGCAAGCTGCCCGACAGTGCCAGGTGCAGGCGATCGAGCAGGCCTTCGATCTCATTGATCTGCACCAGTCAGACCCGCCACGCTATCCCCACCTTTTACAAAGTACGGCACATGGCCGTTTTGACATCCTGTTCGCTTTTCCGGGTGACAGTCTGGTACTGGACGGTGACGGGCATGTCACGGGACCGGCTGGTGCCGATTTGTCCGGCAGTGATTTTCTGGACGCGTTTGATGACTGGTGGCAGCAGCAGGGAACAGTTACCCCGATGAAGACAGCGCTGCCTTTCAGCGGTGGCTGGTTTGTCTATCTGGGTTACGAACTGGCCGGACAAATAGAGCCGTGCCTGCAGTTGCCAACATCAAATGCCGCCTTGCCGGTCGCCATTGCCACCCGTTTCAGGACGGCGGTCATTCGTGATAATGACATACAACAGTCTTACATAGTGGCTGAACACGGGCAGTCAACAGCCGTTGCCCGAATCCTCGATGATATCGCTTCCCTGCAAGGTTCATTTGAGGCGGACACGGCCTCGGTGGCGATGGTCCATGAAGATGATCCGCAGGATTATCTGGACGCGGTTGCGCGGATACATCGTTACATTCGCGAAGGTGATGTCTTCCAGGTGAATCTCTCCAGGCGCTGGGACATCACACTGCAGCAGCCTGTCGGCGCAGCGACCCTGTTTAACAATCTTGCCCGACACAATCCCGCGCCGTTCGCCGGCATGGCGACCTGGGAGGGCGTGTCGATTATCAGTTCTTCCCCGGAGCGTCTGGTGCGTGTACGTGACGGCAGGGTAGAGACACGACCGATCGCCGGCACCCGCCCGCGTAGTGAGATATCGGTATCGGACAGGGCCTATTCGGAGGAGTTGCTGGCACACCCCAAGGAACGCGCCGAACACATCATGCTGATCGATCTTGAGCGTAATGATCTCGGCCGCCTGTGTGTACCGGGTTCGATTGAGGTCAATGAGCTGATGGTGCTCGAATCCTATGCCCACGTGCACCATATCGTGTCCAATGTCCGCGGCCGCTTGCGCGACAACATCTCGCCAGGCGAGGTGATCCGCGCAGTGTTCCCCGGTGGCACTATCACCGGCTGTCCGAAGGTGCGCTGCATGGAAATTATTGCCGAACTTGAGCAGGTGGCACGTGGTGCCTATACCGGTTCCATGGGTTATATCAATCGTGATGGCAGTATGGATCTGAATATACTGATACGCAGCATGGTCTGTGAGGGCAACCGGCTGGAGTTGCGTGCCGGTGCCGGCATTGTGGCGGATTCGGATGCGCAGGCCGAGCTGGAGGAAACCCGTGCCAAGGCACGCGGCCTGTTGCGAGCCCTCGGGCTGGAAAATGCATGAAGGCTGGTGTGCAGCGGGTGCTGGTGAATGGCGAACCGCTTGACTGTGTGTCGACATCCGATCGCGGTCTGCTCTACGGTGATGGTGTCTTCGAAACGATCGCCGTCTCCGGCGGCAAGCTTTGTCACTGGGCGCGTCATCTGCAGCGGCTGCAATCCGGGTGCGAGCGCCTCGGGATGGCAACAGTCGATGCTGCACAGCTGGCAGAGGAATGTGCTTCACTCATACAGGCGTCGCAGCAGGCCGTCATTAAAATCATCATTACCCGCGGCAGTGGTGGCCGGGGTTACCGTGTACCTGAACGACCACGGCCAACACGCGTCATACAGGTGCACGACTGGCCGGACTATCCCGCAAGCTGTACCGAGTGCGGCATCAAGACAAGGATTTGCCGCACCCGGTTGGGACACAATGCCTCCCTGGCAGGCATCAAGCACCTCAACCGGCTCGAACAGGTACTGGCGCGCCGGGAATGGGATGACCCGGAAATCAGGGAAGGATTGATGCTGGATACTGGCGGACACCTGGTGGAAGGCACCATGAGCAATGTTTTTATGGTGAAAGGCGGGCTATTGATGACACCTGACCTGACGCTGTGCGGTGTTGCCGGTATCATGCGGGCACGTGTGCTGGAGTCGGCGAAACAGCACTCGATAGAATCCGGAATTCAGACTATAGATCAGGATACCTTGCTGCAGGCTGACGAGGTGTTTGTCTGTAACAGCCTGATCGGTATCTGGCCCGTCATCGGGATTGGTGAACAGGCATTTCCAAAGGGGCCGGTTACCGTGCACCTGCAAACCTTGCTGTTTGAGGAACCCGTGGCCCAGCAGGCAGACTAATATTTTTAACTCCTATGACGACACATCATCCGCAAAAAGCCGGCATTCGAACACTCCTGTTTCGCCTGTTTATCATGGCAACACTTGCGGCGCTGTCCGTCGCCGCCATCACCCTGGTTCGCTTTCAGCAATTCCAGGACACCGTGCTCAAGCTGCCGGCCGATGGCCTTATCTATAACATGCCTGCCGGCGCCTCACTGAACCAGCTCGCCTATGACCTGGAGGCGCGCGGGATTATCCAGTATCCCCGTTTCCTGATGCTGCTTGGCCGCCAAATGGATGCGGCAACCCGTCTGCAGGCAGGTGAATACGCGCTGGTCCAGGGAGTGACGCCGCGGGAGCTGCTGCAGGAACTGGTTGCAGGCAAGGTTATTCAGCATGAGTTAACACTGATTGAAGGGCATTCATTCAGGGAAATGCTGCAGCGGGTACATGCCAACCCGATACTGGAACACACATTAATGGATGTCGGTGATGAGGAGATTATGGTGGCACTTGGCCAACCGGGGCAGCATCCCGAAGGTCGATTCTTGCCGGATACCTACCATATAACGCGGGGTACCACCGACCTGGAATTCCTGCAGCGCGCTTACCGCGCGATGGCTGCGCGGTTGCAGACGGAGTGGGAAGGCCGCGCGGAGAGGCTACCCTTCAAGACAGCCGATGAGGCCCTGATTCTTGCGTCCATCGTGGAAAAGGAAACCGGGGCGCCTGATGAGCGACCGCAGATTGCCGGTGTCTTTGTGCGGCGCCTGCAGAAGGGCATGCGCCTGCAGACTGACCCAACCGTGATCTATGGTATCGGTGACGCGTATGACGGCAATATACGCAAACGCGATTTATTGAAGGACACGCCGTACAATACCTACACCCGAGAAGGCCTGCCGCCCACGCCGATTGCCATGCCAGGCGTTGAGGCAATCCACGCGGTCATGCATCCGGCCCCGGGCAAGAGCCTGTATTTTGTAGCCATGGGCGAGGGCCGGCATTATTTCTCCGCTACCCTGGTGCAACACAATCTCGCCGTGGACAAGTTCCAGAAAAAGAAAAAAGGCATCAAACTGCCGCCGTCAGGACAATAAGCATGCAAGGCAAATTCATTACAGTAGAAGGCATCGAGGGTGTTGGAAAATCCACCAATATGGATTTCATCCACCGGCAGCTGTTAGCAGCCGGCAGGGACGTGGTGGTAACGCGTGAACCCGGTGGCACCCCGCTGGGTGAGGCAATACGCGGCCTGCTCCTTGATCCCGAATACAAGGGCATGGATCCGGTGTGTGAATTGCAGCTGATGTTTGCCGGTCGCGCCGAACACCTTGCACGAGTTATCCGGCCAGCGCTTGAGAAGGGCCAGTGGGTGCTGTGTGACCGTTTCACCGATGCAACCTATGCCTACCAGGGTGGCGGGCGCGGTATAGATAGCAGTGTCATTGCGCGTCTGGAAGAGCTGGTGCAGGGCGATTTCCGGCCGGATGTGACACTGTTGCTGGACGTGCCGGTGGAGGTGGGGCTGGCGCGTGCCAGTCAGCGCAGTTCTCCCGATCGCTTCGAGCAGGAGCGGGTGGAATTCTTCGAGCGGGTGCGGCAGTGTTACCTGCGAATGGCCAAAGATCACGCGGCTCGTTACCGTATCATCGATGCCAGTCAGCCACTGGAGCGGGTACAACAGCAGCTGAATGCTGTGATGAGATCAGTATTTTAAAGAGAATCCTCAATGCCTGATCCTGAATTGAGCGTATACAAAGCATGACACCACGGCAGTCGTGCGCTAATGGAATCATCTTTGTATGCATTGTGCTCTGTTGTTCACTGATGTTCACCTTTGCCGTTATTGCGGCCACCGAGGAAAACGGCAATTGCCAGGAAAGTGCCCCTCTGGTCTTCGGTATTCTTCCGTTTATCAGTGCCGAGCAACTGGTATTCCGGTTTACTCCGTTAGTGAATTATCTGTCGGAGAACCTGCAGGTACCGGTAAGAATTGAAACCGCTCCCGATTTTGTTGAATTCGCCCGGCGAACCCATGAAGAGTCGCGTTACGATATTCTCTTCACTGCTCCCCACTTTTATATCCGGGCCAACCAAAAGGCAGGATACCGCCTCATTGCCAGTGTTGATTCGCCGGAAATGTGGGCAGTTATTGTAGTGCCGAAGCAGAGTGAAATTCATACCCTTCAGCAACTCAAGGGCAAACGTCTTGCAACAGTACCCCCCATCGGGCTGGCAACCTTGCTGGTCAGGAAGACCTTGTTCGAGGCAGGCATTGATCCTGATGTAGATCTCGATATGGTCATTACTCCGTCACATGATGCCTCATTGCTGAGCACCTACCATGGTGTGACCGATGCATCAGCCCTCATGCAACCGCCGTTCGAGGCCGCCAGCACCAAGGTTCGGGATAGTATGCGGATCATTACCAGGACCGAGTCCACGCCCCATATTCCTATCAGTGTGGCCCCATGGCTGGGCGAGACCTGTGCAGCCAGGATAGCAGATCTGTTGGTCAATATGGGATCGACTCCTGAAGGCCGGACGGTATTACAGCATAACCGGTTTACCGGCTACAGGCAGGGGGACCCCTCTGTCTATGGAAGTCTCAATGACCTGCTAAGCCGCTGAGATCTGCATGCACAGGAAACCAGTTACCCTGTTTCAATCACTCCGTCTCCGTCTCATTGCCAGCGTGGTTACAGTCGAGATCGTGATGCTGTCACTACTGGTCTGGAACAATATTTCCATTATCCAGACCACACATACCGACCGCCTGCGCGATACGGCGACGAGTATTATTCAGCAGATAGCGCGGACCTCCGGTAATTACATGGTGGCAGTGGACTATGCAACCCTGAAAGATTATTTAGGTAATATTATTGATTATCAGGAGTTGTCCTACCTGGTAATACTTGACCGGGACGAGCATGCCGAGATAGCACTGGGCGCTTATCCCACCCGCCCATGGCCTGATCTGGAGGTACATCCGGCACAGGTCAAGGATGGTATATTCGATGTCAGTGAAGATATCACGCTAGCCGGTCAGCCCATGGGCCGGGTGTTGATGGGCTTTTCACTGTCACTGATGGATGAGGCAATCCGCAAATCGCGTATTCGTGGTATCTCCATTGCGGTCGCCGAAATCGTGTTAACGGTGGTCGTGACCGTCATCATAGGCCTTGGTCTGACCCGCAGGCTGGGCATCCTGGCCGCTGGCGCGCAGCAAGTTGGGAAGGGGGATTACTCAATCAGGATACCTATCGAGACAGCAGATGAAGTTGGCAGAACCGCATCAGCATTCAATCATATGGTTGCCGAGGTGTCGAGCAGAACCCGGCAGCTTGAGGAAGCGGAGTCACAGTCACGTACCTTGCTGGCAGAGAACAGAAACCTGGTACATACCTCACTGAATGTACAGGAGGAAGAACGCAAACACCTGGCTCGCGAACTGCATGATGAACTGGGGCAATGTATCACGGCAATACAGGCAGATGCCGAATCTATCCGCGATCTGTCAAGAGACTGTGATACCCGCATAAAAACAAGCGCCGCTGCAATTCTTGATGTTTCGTCGCGTATCTACGAGGTCGTGCATTCGATGATGCAGCGACTGCGTCCCGGAATCCTGGATGATCTTGGACTGGTAGAGGCGCTGCGAGATGCAATCGCCGCCTGGCAGGAAAGAAACCCGGATACGCATTACCTTTTCAATGTATCGGATGATCTGGACAATCTGGGAGAGCGGATTAACATCACCGTTTACCGGATTGTCCAGGAGTGCCTGACGAATATTACCAAGTATGCACAGGCCGGTAATGTAAAAATTGCTTTGATCCGGACGACGGAGCGGTTGATACTTGATATAAAAGATGACGGGCGGGGAATAGATTTGTCAGTGCCGAGAACCGGCCTGGGCCTGATCGGTATGCGGGAAAGGGTGGAGGCGCTCGGTGGGGAGTTCAATCTGGATGGCAGCGAAGGGGAAGGTCTTTCGATAATGATTTCGGTGCCATTGGCAGGGGAACAGGCGCAGGCTTGAACGCAGATAAAAGCATAAAAGTATTGCTGGTGGATGACCACGAGGTGGTTCGTGCCGGTTACCGCAGGCTGCTTGAGGCGACTGATGATATTGTGGTTGTCGCGGAGGCGGCGGATGGCGAATCCGCCTATACAAGCTTTTTTCAATGCCAGCCCGATGTGCTGGTGATGGACCTGTCAATGCCGGGCATGGGTGGTCTGGAAGCCAGTATGCGGATATTGGCTAAGGACAGTACGGCAAGAATACTGGTCTTCAGCGTACACGAAAATGAAGTTTTTCTTTCCCGCGTACTCGATTCGGGAATACTGGGCTACATATCCAAGCGCAGCGCATCACGGGTCATGATAGAGGCTGTCCGGCAGGTCGCGGCAGGTTCAGTTTACGTCGGCCAGGAAATGATGCCATACCTTGTCAAACGGAATACCACGCCCGAGTCAGAAGCCCTCGCCGGTTTGACGCCCAGGGAATTCGAGGTCTTTCATTTGCTGGCAGACAGCAAGTCCGTGAATGACATTGCCGCAATACTGAATCTGAGTCCCAAGACGGTCGGTCATCACTGCACCAGCGTAAAGAAAAAACTCGGCGTTTCCGATATTGCAGCCCTGACGCGACTGGCTATCCGGATGGGGGTCATTACGCCCTGACCGATAGTCGAATGTTTTTCTCTCGCAGCCGGGTTCTCCTTTCAGTCGTGCTGGCAGTTTGCCTGACCGGGATAGCCGGCCCGGTGTGCGCAGCGAACTGGTTAATGTTGCAAGGTACCGAGCATCCACTTGCACCCGCTCACAAATTCTGGGGGTTTGTCCAGCCCGCCTATAC
>JBATFE010000093.1:0-8038 GCA_049664445.1 Gammaproteobacteria bacterium | reverse complement strand
CCTGGGGGCTGGTGCGCGGGGGTGATGTCGGTAATCGTGCCCTCGCCGGTGCGGCGGCCGGTGCGGCGGCCGGTGCGGTACACGGTGGGCTGCAGTCGTCGGAGATTTCGCCACTGTTCATGAATTTCGTAAACAAGTGCCTGTCCGACAAGGGCTACAGTGTGATCGGCTGGCAATAGTACCGGGATGGAACGGCCTCGGCAGGTCGGGCATGCGCGGCCCTGTATAGAGTGCATCCATAAACGCCGTAATTTCTCTCGCCAAAGCTTCCGCTCCTGCTAACGCCCCTTACCTACATCCCTGTAGGCAAGACACAAAGGCGCCAAGAAAGAAATATCAGTATGCTTTTATAACAATAACTTATACCTTTGCGATCTTTGCGTCCTGGCGAGAGTTACTCTTTCCGGGTGGTCACAATCCAACCTGCAGGTCTGTGCTTGCAGTCCGGTTAACGCGGACTTAAGCTGGCCTGCATGTCCAGTCATCTATCCTCTTTGCTGATCGGCTTGCCCGGGGTCGCAGATGACGAAAACGCGGCGGCACGGCGCTGGGCTGACCATTTCGAATTGCCAATGATACTGCTGGCCATCTGGATCATGGTCGAATGGTATCTGAGAGAAAAAGGCGTTTACCCTGATACCCTGGACCTGATCACCAACTGGGGCATCTGGCTGTTTTTTGTGCTTGAAACGGTGGTGTTGACCAGTCTGGTGGAAAACAAGCTGTTTTATCTGCGCAGCAACTGGATGAACCTGGTTATTATCTGTGCAGGTGTGCCCCTTTTGTGGGGCGGTGGCGCCTATGCCGCCGCCTTGCGGTCGCTCAGGGTGTTGCTGATTTTCCCCTTGTTGCTGTCGACCTCGACTACCGTGCGCAAGGTGCTGTCGCGCAATCATCTGGGGACGACCTTGCTGGTGGCACTGGCCTTCACCCTGATGTCGGGCCTCCTCATCGCCGGTATCGATCCGAGTATCGAGGATGTATGGGAAGGCATCTGGTGGGCCTGGGTGACGGTGGCGACGGTGGGATACGGTGACGTCGTGCCGGAGAGTGTGGCGGGCAAGGTATTCGGGGCCGTGGTGATTTTATTTGGTGTCGGTTTCTTCTCCCTGTTAACCGCCAGTTTCTCTGCCTACTTCATTTCGCGCGGTGAAGTGGAGATCGAAGAGGAAGAGGTCGAGGAGATCTACCGGTTGAAGGATATCGAAAGGCGCATTGAGACCATGGAGAAGACGCTGCAGCGCATCGAGCAGCGCCTCAATGAAGATCGGGGTGGACAATAATCAGCTCGAATATTGCACCTGGTGGTTGGGGATCATCTGCTCTTTACCAATAAAAACCGGCTTCCCGTAAAATACGGTAAGCCGGTACGGGGTGAAAACACAGACTGTGTAACTGACCTACTTGCGGTTGCCTTTTGCTTTTCTGACAGTGATGGTGATGGAGTCAGATGCTGTCTTGCCCTCATTGTCAGTGACGGTCAAGGTCACCGGATAGGTACCGGGAACAGTAAATTCATGCGACGGATTTTCTTCTGGACTGGTAGTTCCATCCATAAAATTCCAGGAATAATCGGTAACTGTTCCATCCGGATCAGTGGATTGTGATGAAAAGGCCACCAGCAGCGGAGCCCTGCCAGAAACACGATCAGCACTGGCCACGGCCACAGGCGGTTGGTTCCCTACAGGTGGTGGTTCTGGTATTGCACCACTGGTCAGAAGAAAACCATGAGCTTCACCATTCAGCGTACCGCTTCCAGTGATATCACCATTATCATTAATAGCTGTGGCAGAGGTCAGAACCCAGCCCGTGTCTGCCATTATCATGTTATTCAGGTCGACTATAGTTCCCGTTTCGTCCCAGATAACGGCATGATTTCCAGCAGCAGATTCAGAGCTGCCAACAACCTGGTTGTACCCATTAATGTCATTGGCGCTACTGCGTAAACCTCCTTCCAGAACCGGCAGGATAGCCAGGTTGCCCGTATCGTAATTGAGCTTATAAGCTTGCGCATTGATTACCGGGGTTGTCCTTGAGCTGCTTCCGGTAGTACCTACTATGATATTGCTGTCATTGATATCAACAGCACGCCCTCCAGCAGGAGTAGACAGATAGACGACGTCGGATGCATCGTTCACAGGTCCATTGGTGTCAATCAAAATGGCGGCTGAACCGGCCAGTCCGTAACGGTACTTGTAGCCAACCGCATAGCCACCATCATTGATGCTATTGAGGATAAACCTGTCTGCATAGACACCCTGGCGTGTTCCCCGCGGGTACAGCCTCGCAATATCGAAGACTTTCCACTTGTTGCCAACAAATATAGCCGGATTGTAAGGCAGCGAACTTTGCCGGTACGGATTAGTGCCCACTTCGTATCCTGCTACCTCACCCGCCTGGTTAATCCCGAAAGCACCGTAGTCGCTCCAGTCACGAGCATCAATAAACGCACCATCAATGGTGCTACCGGCAATCTGCCCATAGTCATTCACTGCATTGGCACTGGTGCCGCCATCGACAGGGACAAGGCCTTCGGCTGAAGTCCAGCGAAAGGCGGTCGTGGGGTACAGGTCCGTATTGCTGGCACCAACAACCACCCCGTCATTATTGATTGCCTTTGGCTCCACTTGTGCGCCAAGGTCAATCAACTGGTAGGCCAGCGCCGGTGAACTCGCAATCACTCCCAGCAGCGCCACTGGAAGCAATGATTTGAAAAAGCCGTTAGCGTAGCGAATATATTTGTTCATCATTAAATACCTCTAGAAGAAACTGTCTGTTGTATAAATTAGCCAATCTGTCTTAAGGAAATACTACAAAGAAGATTGCGGTGAAATTCGCTGCTGATTATAACATGAGCAGGCAAAAATATGGGAAATTATTCCCATATATATTATTTTTTGCTGTAACAAATCCCACCGCCAGGAAAAGAAAATAAGCTCGTCATTCGCTGTCTGGAACCCGGTGGCGCATTCAACTGTGTGTCAGCACAGCGACAATCTGCAGTGACGCTCAAGGCGCCCAAGTTGACACCGCGTCGCAGCGAGGACAGTTCAGGAGGTAGTGTTTTCAGGCATTTATCAGTTATCCACAAAAACTGTGGATAACTCTGTGGATTATTTGTTGTAAAACTTATTCAGGCCTTATTTTTATAGGGGGCAGGTTAAATTGCACAAATTTTACTCATATATTATTTACTATATTAAACAATATATTAAGGTTATTAGAAGATTATTATTTACTTTCTGTGGGGGATTTTCCAGCATAGAAAAAGCACCAAAACAGGGCTGTGCATAAGCGCCACCGGTATACGGGAAACTACGTACAAAAAGTGTATACAAGTGTCTATCACAGCGCAGGAGACCGTGTTCATCACTGCACCCAGGATGCCGTCTATCCGGATAGGTCGCGTGAACACAGCAAGGAAGCCGGGTTCAGAATGGTGATTTCAGGATGCCCTTCGGGCAAACAGCAGCGACGTCAATCCCGCTTTATTGCCAGGGTACCAGCTCGACAGCCATGCACAGGCGCACCCTTTCGCTAACGAAAAAACGATAGCTGTTCATGTCGAAATCCATACGATTGACCTGGCTCCTGCCCTGCAGCAGGATGCGGGACGGCCGTTCGTTCTCGCCGCTGTCCTGTGGATGAATTATCACCTCGAAGATAACCGGTTGTGTTATTCCGCGCAGGGTGAGGTCACCGTGAATATGACCCTGTGTGTAACTCTGCCAGTGCGCCGTGTGTCCCACGAACAGGATGTCGGGATAGTTGCTGGTGTCCATGAAATCATGACCTGTCACCAGCGGCACCAGTGCGGGATTCTGTGACTCCAGGCTGGCAGTGTGGATGAGCAGCAGTGCCTGGCCGTGCTGTGCCGGGATCGGGGGAAACACAAGACCGCCGACGATGCTGGTGAATTCACCGCGAAATTCCTGGCCAGGGAAATGCCGCACGCAGAAACCTACCTTCGATGTACCCGGATCGACACGGTAGAGGCGCCCGTCACTGGCAGCCTCCCGCATGAGTTTCAGCAGTTCAGGGTCCACCCTGCCGCCTTCAAACGGGCTGCAGGGCTGTGTCGCCAGCGCGGTGGCCGTTACCAGTACTGTCGCAACAAGCAGGGCGATTCTGAGCAGGCAGACCGCATTACAGTGTCGACTGACCCTGTGAAGAGGGCGGTGACAGGGCGCAGTCATGCTCACCTGCCACCAGCCCTTTTTTTGACGCCGGGCTGATTACTGACTGAGACTGCGGACCAGGGGATAGAGGTGTTCGGTTTCATCGAGTATGCGTTGCAGCACGATTTCGAACAGTTCATCGGTATCCTTCAGAAACTGTGCGTGCTCGTTGATATGCAGGGTGTCCTTTTTCTTTGTCGGGCACCAGCGTTTTGTAAAGTTCTTCAGGATCCTCTTGATTTCTTGCGAGCCCGACATGAAGTTTTTGGCAATATTGTTGATCTTTTTGTCAGGGCTTTTCAGCAGGTCGCTGTACATTTCCCTGTCCACAACATCGATGTGTTCCTTGACCAGGTCCACATATCGATAGAACAGGTCGCAGCAGGAGCCCGTGTCGCACATCAACCTGTCCTTGAACAGGTAGCCCAGCACGTTCGTGAGTTCGGTTATACGATGATTTTGTTCGTTCAGTTCCGTGTAGGTGATCACCCAATCCTCCAGAATATTTAGTATGTGTCCAGGTTTCCCTTGATGACAAGGATAGAACGGGTCGTGACAAGCCATAATGGCTGCTTTTGTCACCGCCCCCCTGTATTGTTGTTGACACCCATTATCGATGCAATGATTGTTTTTCCTGTGGCTGACAGACCTGCACAGGCGGGATGCCGGGAGGGAGAGTGCTTAGTGCTTGAGTTGCCCGGCAATTTTCTGCAGTGACGCCTCATTGTTGCAGTAGCTGATATCGTCGGTATCTACAGCGCCCTCCGCCAGCCGGGTGTCGCACTCCACGGTATTGTCGCATTGATTGCAGCGCTGCATCTGTTCCCGGATATCAACCACGCGTTCCCTGGACAGGTAGCTGTCCGTGTCGATACCCAGCGCAGTGAGCATCTTGCCGAGCCGCAGCTGCTCAAGCTGTGCCGCGATGCCCTGCCGGTATTTCATACCGGCCCGGGTATTGAAAACAATGGCCAGCGGCAGCAACACGGTAAAGACGACCAGCAACAGTCCAAGTAACAGCACAGGGACAATGGAAACAAGGTTCATTGGATTCATCTGATGTTCTTGCGACTGTCGAGCGCGCCCGCTTCGATTCAGTTGTGGCGGAACCTGCAATAGACAAACTGCTGCAGGCCACCAGCGGGGGTGCGGTGTTCCTCGGTCAATGTCTCGACCAGGTGTAACTGTGGTCCCAGCACACGGCTGAGCGACTCGGGGTTGTAACGCATGACATCAAGCCCGCTGCACTGGCTGGGGCCGATGTCCGAGAAGGTGGCGATGATAACCTGCCCACCCGGTTTCAGGGCTTTATGCAGTGCCTCGAGGTAGAACTCGCGGTCGCGGTCAAGTGTCAGGAAATGAAAAACCGCGCGGTCATGCCAGATATCAAATGTTCGTGCGGGTGAGTAGTCCGTTACATCGCTCTCGATCCAGCTGATCTGCTGGCTCAGGTCGCCGAGGCGCTGCTGGCAGCGCTGAATGGCAGCGCGGGCAATATCGAGTACCGTCATATCCCGATAGCCGGCCTCTAGCAGGTAATCAACCAGGGTAGAGGCGCCACCGCCGATGTCAATGATGCTGGCCGCGGTACCGATGCCGGTATCGCCAATCAGGGAAAGTGAATGTTGCGGATGTAACTGGTGCCAGCTGACTTCGGTGGAGTCTTTTTCAGCATAGAGGCTTTCCCAGTGGTTTTTCCAGGCAGGGTGTTTACAGACAGGTGCTTGGCGAATTGTACTTGCGTGCATGTACGACTTATACATGCAGTTGCATGGCTTGTCGTTGATCCATGTCAAGAAGCATATGTTTAGCACAGCTTGTTGGGACGTTCGCACGCGGCCTGCTCGAGCCTGCGGTACTGCTGCCAGGGGTGCTTCCGGCCTTGCCGCTACTGAAGATTCTTGAAGGGGTGCGGTTGCGCCACGGTCTGGCCGAGGGTATCGAGGTCCTTGATATGTATCAGGTTACCTTCTGCAGTGATATGTCCCTCGCGCTGCAGATTGCGCAGGATGCGGGAGAAGGATTCGGGCTGGATGGAGAGGCGCGAGGCGATGACATGCTTGGGCGCGCCGAGCTTGATGGTCACCTCGTGTTCCGCACCGGCCGGCACCTGGTGGAGCAGGTAATTGGTGAAACGCAGTGTGGCGTTTTGCAAGGTCAGCGCGTCGATGTCGGCCAGCTGCCGTTTCAGCCAGGTGCTCATGTCGGCCATCAGCCTGAAGCAGGTGTCGGTTGATTCCCGCAGGATGCTGCGGAAGGTCTGGTTGGAGAAGGCCAGTACCTCGGTGGCACCCAGGGCGCTGGCATTGACGGGATAGACCTGTCCTTCCATGAAGGTGATGGCCTCGGCAAAGGTTTCACCGGCAGTGATCAGGTGGATGACCTTTTCAGTGCCGTCCGGTGCCGACAGGTACAGCCGGATAGTGCCGCTGCGCACCATGAAAAACTGGCTGGCCTGCTGCTGGCACTGAAACAGGTGCTGCCCCTCGTCAAGGTGGAGAATGCGTGCAGTTTCCAGCAATTGCGCCAGCTGCGCATCATCCAGCCCGCCGAACAGGGGATGGCGGCGCAGTTCTCCCGGCAGGATCTTGCTCGCTTTCATGGCACCAGCTTACTCAATCCGTCAGGAAACTGCATCAGACAAAAGGTTTAACACAGGTCAAGGTGATCGTGTCGGGGTTTTGCCAGAGTGCGTCTGCGAGGGGGGTGCAGGTGAATTCGAGAAAGTATGAGTGCTGAACGGGTCCTGGATGTGCGTTGCCTGGAACAGCCGGAGCCGCTGCTGCGTGCACTGGCCGCGCTGGACGACCTGGGAAATGGCGAGTACCTGCGCCTGTTGAGCCATCGCGATCCGGTACTGCTGTACCCGTTGCTGGCGCAGCAGGGCTTTGCCTATGAAAGACCGGCCGAGCGGGCGAAGACTGTCGAGGTCCTGATCTGGCGTATGGGTGATGCGGTAGCGGAGCAGGGCGTCCGTGATCGACCTGGTTAACATAGGTCAAGGTTAAACATGATTGCCGGCCATTAGGATGTGTTCCAACCCTGGTGTCGGAAGAGGAGTTGACTATGAGTGGTACCTTTACAAAATCCATGGCGCGCAACATCTTTTACGGTGGCAGCGTGTTTTTCTTTTTACTGTTCCTGGTGCTGACCTTCGATACCACCAGGTCCTTGCCCGAGCGCGATACCCGCGACGCGATCACGCCCGTGGTCGCCAGGGGCAAGCTGCTCTGGGAAGAGAATGACTGTATCGGTTGCCACACCCTGCTGGGCGAGGGTGCCTACTTTGCGCCGGAGCTGGGTAATGTCTATACCCGCTACGGCAACAGCAAGGAGGCCATTATGGGCTTCATCAAGAGCCGACCGGTGGAGGGCATCCCTGGACGGCGCAGCATGCCGCAGTTCAACTTCAGTGATGAAGAACTGGACGCACTGGCGGAATTCCTGAAGTACGCGTCGGAAATCAACACGGCGGACTGGCCGCCCAATGTCCAGGGTTAAGGGAGACAGTCTTATGCAATATAAATCACAAGCGGTAGCCAAGCCTTATTTCATCGCAGCCATCATCCTGTTCGTGGCGCAGATACTGTTTGGCCTGATCATCGGGTTGCAATACGTGGTCGGTGATTTCCTGTTTCCGGAAATACCCTTCAACGTGGCGCGCATGGTGCATACCAATACACTGATCGTGTGGTTGTTGTTCGGTTTCATGGGAGCGACCTACTACCTGGTTCCGGAAGAGTCGGAAACCGAGTTGTTCGCGCCGTGGCTGGCCATCGTGATGTTCTGGATCTTCCTGGCAGCGGCCGGTGCCACTGTCGCCGGCTACCTGCTGGTGCCCTATGCCACGCTGGCCGAGA
>JBATFE010000092.1:0-20669 GCA_049664445.1 Gammaproteobacteria bacterium | reverse complement strand
CCGTTGCTGCCATTCTGGAGCCGTTATTTCACAGCCTCGGCATTCCGGAAACGATTCTGCATACGGCGGCATTTCTGGCCGGATTTCTGATTTTCTCATCACTGCATATTGTTGTCGGCGAGCAGGTCCCCAAGACCTTTGCCATACGCCGGGCAGAGCTGGTGTCGGTCTGGGTGGCGTATCCACTGCATATAGCCTACCTGATGGTGTATCCCCTCAACTGGTTGCTGAACCGGGCATCACGGTCGATCCTGTCACTGTTCAATGTAGAGGAGGTATCCCATGCCGATGTGCTGAGTGGCGAGGAGCTGAAGGGCCTGGTCGCTACCTCCCACGAGCATGGCCAGATCGAGCAGAACAAGGCGGATATGCTGCACAATCTTTTCGAATTCGATCAACGGCAAGTCGGGCGTGTGATGATACCCCGGGGTTCGATAAAGATGCTCGATTTGAGCGGCGACCCCGACAGTAATCTTGAAGCAATACGCGACAGTGGCCACTCGCGATTTCCTGTCATCGATTCCGCCGCAGATGACGAGATAGCCGGGATCGTGCTGGCCAAGGATCTCTACAACGCCATGCTTACAGGTAATCCGGAGCCCTGGCGTGACCTGAAACCGTTTTGCCGTGAGCCCCTGCTGGTACCGGAAAGTCAGAAAGTTGCACGCTTGTTCGAGAGCATGCGTAGCCATCGCGCGCACATGACCTTTGTTGTCGATGAATACGGTGAACTGGCGGGAATCATAACCCTGGAAGATCTGCTTGAGGAGATTGTCGGTGAGATCCAGGATGAAACCGATCCGAAAGAAGCGGCGTCACCCATCATCGACGTTGCCGAAGGACAGTGGCTGGCGGATGGCATGACGACATTGACCGATGTAGAACGTGCCATAGGTCTCAAGGTCCCGCCCGAGCTGGATGCCAACACCCTTTCAGGGTTGTTTATGCAGCGCCTGGCGCGCATGCCGGAGGTGGGCGATGCAATTGATGAAGCCGGATTCAGGCTTGTGGTGCAGTCGTTCGACGATCGTCGTGTCGGCGAGATTGCTATCGCGAAGCTGACGGATCTCGACGTGCCGGCTTCGGGCAGCTAGTCGCCGGCTATTATGAGCCTGTGCAGGTTGTTGCGATGAAACGGCTGGCTGCTCATTCAGCCAGCATCACCCGCCCCGGCCAGTGTGAACCCCCCGTCTTGTTTGAAGAGCGCCAGGCATTTGTTGATCAACCCGGTTTTCGCGCCGCGCAACGGATAGATGGCAGAGACCGGTCGTTCGATTGCGGGGGCATCAGGCACCCGGTGCAGCCGGCCGCTGTGAAGGTGCCCGGCGATCAGCGGTGCGGGCAGATAGGCGAATCCGCCCAGATCGAGCAGATGGGCGAGCGCCATCGTCGACTGCGAGACCCTGACCTGGGGTTCCGGCGCATCGGGGAACAGTCGCCGATGCTCCAGCGCATGGGCAACACCCCAGTCCACCATCAGGTATTCGTCGGCCAGTGCTGCCTCTGTACTGGCGATAGGGCGGCTGCCCACCAGCAGCAGTTCAATTGCGCCCACTGCAGAGATCTGCAGGACTTCCAGGTTGGGCGGCTCGACCATGAACGCCAGATCGAGTACCCCGTCGAGCAGGCGTCGCGTCAGCTGCTCGGCAGGCAGCGACTCGGCGATGATCGCCAGCTGCGGCTGCTGCCGGCGCAGTCGGTGAAACCAGTCCTGCAATATGACATCCCACAGCCGCAGGGTGCCACCCGCGCTGAGCTGCTGGCGCGCGCCGCCAGGCGCCACTTCCTGCCGCGCTTTACGCCATTCGGCGATCAGCAGGTCCGCATGGTTCAGCAGTCGGTTACCCTCCGGGGTAAGCCGGATATCGCGCCGCAGACGGTCGAACAGGCGCACCCCGAGGGTGCGCTCGAGCAGTTTGATGCGGGCGCTGACCGCTGCCTGTGTGAGGTTCAGGGCCTGTGCTGCGTTACCAAAATGCCGGGTGCGGTTCACTTCAAGAAAGGTGCGTAGCAGTTCCAGATCCATGGGGTGAGTATGATAAAAATAAATTTAATATTCTACAAAAATATATAGTTATATTTGTTGTGAAGCCATCTCTATATTGCCCCTTCTTACAACGCGGCCGGCTATTTGGACCCGAACAAGGAGGGGATAGATGGACAAATCGGAAGGTAATTCTGCACTGCCTGTGAGTCCTGCCAACTACGTGCTGCACGAAGACGCGGAACTGGTTGCGCTGGTGCGCAAGCGCGGTCTCGGCTGGAAGGTCGCCCTCGGTGCACTGCTGGACCGGCATCGTGCCTGGATCTTCAATTTCTGCCTGATGCGCCTGGGTAATCATCATGATGCGCAGGACGCCACGCAGGAAGTAGTGATCCGTGTATGCAATGCAATTGGCCGCTTTGAAGGACGCTCTGCCTTCAGGACCTGGCTGTACAGGATCTGCGAAAACCAGTGCCGGACCTTCGCCGTCAGGCGGGCACGCTATGTTCAGGTGGAGCACATTGAGGCGCTTATCGATCTCGGGCGCAATGATCTTGCCCTGCCGCAGTCTGATGCCGTTTCTGACAAACAGACAGTGTCCGTGATACTGGATAGCGTTTCTCCGCAGGCACGCGAGGTTCTGCAACTGCGGTTCTTCGAGGATCGGTCTCTGGACGACATTGCCGGCTCGCTGGATATCAGCCTGAGTGCGGCGAAGATGCGACTCTACCGGGCCCTGGATCAGTTCAGGGCATACTATCTTGAGCTGGTGGGGTTGCCACACGTCACCTGAGTCAGGAAGGGCGCCGAATCAGCTTGACCCCCGGATCAAAAAATCAACGCCGCCCGGCGCTGCAAGGCATCAAACACTTCTTTACAGACAATGTTGTGTGACTTTCCTGCGGCTTCGCAGGTCTGATTATCCCGACCACAGAAAACCTCATTAGTCGCCAGTTACTCGACCTGCAAGCTGCAGATAGACACGGTCTGGCAGAGACAGGAGTCCTGATATGAAAATTGCCATTTTATCCCGAAATCCAAAGTTGTATTCAACGCAACGATTGGTTGAAGCGGCGCAGCATCGAGGCCACGAGGTACGTGTTCTGGACGTGCTGCGTTGCTACATGAATATCGCATCTCACAAGCCACAACTGCACTATAAAGGCGTGGCACTCGAGTCATTTGATGCCGTCATACCGCGTATAGGTGCTTCGGTCACATTCTACGGTGCCGCTGTGTTGCGCCAGTTCGAGATGATGGGCGTGCTGCCACTGAACGAATCGGTCGCCATCACGCGCTCCCGGGACAAGCTGCGGTCCCTGCAGCTGTTGTCACGGAAAGGTATCGGTTTGCCGTTAACAGGCTTTGCTCACAAACCCGATGACATCGAGGACCTTATCAAGATGGTTGGCGGTGCACCGCTGGTCATCAAGCTGCTGGAAGGCACACAGGGAATCGGTGTGGTACTCGCCGAGACCCACCAGGCCGCGGAAAGTGTGATCGAGGCCTTTATGGGACTGCGTGCCAATATCCTGGTGCAGGAATTTATCGGTGAGGCGGGCGGCTCCGACCTGCGCTGTTTTGTGATTGGCGACAAGGTCATTGCCGCGATGAAACGCCAGGGGAAGGAGGGAGAGTTTCGCTCAAATCTGCATCGGGGTGGATCGGCGAGCCTGATCAAGATCACACCGGAAGAGCGGTCCACTGCCGTAAGGGCCGCGCAAACAATGGGCCTCAATGTCGCCGGCGTTGACCTGCTGCGCTCAAATCACGGGCCGGTGGTTATGGAAGTGAACTCGTCACCAGGGCTGGAAGGAATCGAGACGGCAACAGGCAAGGATATTGCGAGCACTATCGTGCAGTTTCTCGAGAAACGGCAAGGCGAACTTGCGGGGAAATCAAGTGGAACCCGGACGCGCGGAAAAGGCTGATGAACATCATGGGCAGGCTGTTCATTGCATGACACGCGGTCTTCCTGTGAGCAGCTGATGATCGATATGTCGCTGTGAAAGTTATGAATTCGTATACAGTGAATTGATACAGACTGCTACTCGTTCCGAATCATAGACCTGTTTCAGTCTGTACCCTCGATTTCTGATGCACATTTCCAGCGTGCTAGTATGACGCTATGAATACACGCGGCTGCTTCGGAAAGATCTATCATGTACATCAAGGTGCAAGGTCTTGCCTGAATGCCGCTTCAGACCCTGCTGCTGATAAAGAGCGCGAGCATCTTCTCTATCCCGGCCAGGCTGCGGATACACGGGTATCGCTGGGGGCAGTGAAATGACTGATCGCTTCAGGGTCTTGATCCTGGGGTACGGTGAGATGGGTCATGCCATGGAGCACCTGCTCGGGGAACGGCAGCAACTGGATATCTGGGAGAAATATCCGCGGGACAACTTCCGGTCAGTGGTGCTCGAGGAGGCCGCATCCCGGGCGGATATCGTGCTGTTTTGCCTGCCGGCCAATTCGCACCGGGAGGTCGTTGAACAGATTGCACCACGACTCAGGAAAACCTGTCTCTGTCTGAGCATTGCCAAGGGACTGGATGAAGCCGGCCAAACCGCCGCGCAAATCTTTGCCGAGGTGCTTGGATCGCAGCAGGCCTATTGCCTGTTATATGGCCCGATGATCTCCGAGGAGATCCGCGCCGGCCGCTACGCCTTCGCCCAGCTCGGTTGCGCGGACATGGCGTCATATAAAAGGATATGCGCGTTATACCGGGGTACGCGCCTTTATCTGGAACATACATCGGATATCAGCGGGATCAGCTGGTCGGTGGTCCTGAAAAACGTCTATGCCCTGGTGTTTGGCATGGCTGACGAGTTGCAGCTGGGCGATAACATGCGCGGTTATCTCTCGGTTGCCGCCTTGCGGGAACTGGAGCGGATTGTACGTGCAATGGGCGGGCAGGCAGGTAGCCCTTACCACCTGGCAGGGCTGGGGGACCTGATTACGACCGCGACCAGTGAGGATTCACATCACCATGAACTGGGACGCATGCTGGCAAGAAAAGAGGTCGATGGTATCGAAGGGGAGGGCATCCATACGCTCGGGATGGTGAGCCGGCATCGCCTGTTCAACACTGCAGACTATCCGCTGTTTCAGTTGATACAGGAAATTGTCAGGTCTCCGCAGGGTGTGGGTAACAGGCTTGATGAATATTTACAGCAGGTTTTTTCCTGATGATTGCGCGGAGTATTGTTTTTTTAATCTTGTTGCTGCCCGGCTTTTCGGCAGCAAACAATGATTATGAGCAGCAGCACGCGATTGCGGTTGGCGCCTGTGAGGCTGTCGACGCGAGCGACTATCAGTCCGGCCTGGCCTTGAATCCGGATGGCTATCGTTCCTATTACCTGCGCTCGCAATGCTACCAGAAGGCAGCTGTAAGGTTTCGCGATAGCGAACTGTGTACCAGGGTCAGGCAACGGCGTTCGCTGTTCTCGTCCAGCTGGGGTTATTCGAAATCGAACTGCAAAAAACTCGTCGAGAAGGAAATCGCCGGGGATCGCGAAGCCATTGACGGGATGAAAAACGACTACCAGCAGGGTCATGTGCGTCTGTCCGATTTCCGCATCGAGCGCAATGGCAACGGTCGTGATTTTGATATTATCCCTGCATTTTCAGGCGCGGGCGCACATGGCTACATGCTGCTGTTTGAAATCATCCGGGATGGCGCCGGTTTGTCGCCCGTACTGCTTGATGCCTCCGGATTCTATCTCGAGGGCAACACCAGTAATATTCGCATCTATGTACGCCAACAGGACATCCGTAAACGTTTTCCGGGGTTTGCCCTGAATACGACCTGGCAGGTGCGTGCAACGCTCATATACAGCGTTGGCACCGGCTCGTACAACGGAAAATGGAGTGACACCTTTATTGAGAGCCGCTTTCCGGAGAACAACCGGACGCAAATCATGATGAAGGAAATACGCTTCTGATATGAAGGGTAAAAACGGGCAGGCAGAGGGAAAGGCTTCATGGCAAGGTGCTGCCACCGGTACGGCCACAAGTTACGCCGCCTTGCACTGTAACTTGTGACCGCCAGTGCGGATCAGGCTAGTCGTAAAAAAGCACGGCCAGGCTACCTAAGTAAGAGCCGGGAAACGCACGGTGTCGCTCGTGGTGTCCGACCCGGCCGTGATGCCGGACATCGGCGTGATGGCTGCCATATCCATGCAGCCCGTCTTTGTGATGGCCTTTTTTGTAACCGTGTTTGTTGTTGGTGCGACAGCTGTGCCGGTAGCTGTGATGATCGCGATGACCGAAACTGCGGAAATCGCTGTGGTGATCAGTCTTGTAACGGGAGTTGCCGCGATCCTGCTGGTTATGTCCACGCCAGCCATGGTTGTCGTCAGCAGCGTTTGCGGCCAGTGGTGAACATACAAGTCCCACGGACAGCAGGGCGATCAGGGGCAGCTTGTTAAGTGTCGTATTGAGTTTCATGATTGATTCTCCGTCTGGTTATCTACGATCGGGGTTATCCCGATGGCTGTATCCTAGAGCCGGGTAGATGAACAAAAGCTGAATATTGGACTGGCTGGTCAAACTCTTTTATGGAATGGCATGGCCGGGTATGGCTGACAGACCGTGTTTGCAACGGTTCATCATGCGGCTGTGTTGGCAGCCATGGCAGGTTGAACATGCTGCTGGTAAAGCTCGCGGAAAAGGAGGCCGATCTGGAAGCAAGGATGCGGCTGGAGAAAAACGAGCACAAACAGCGGCGATTGGGAAAGGCGCTCGAGATTATCAAGGCCCGGCACGCGAAAGGGATGAAGACCCTGAGGTCGCTTGAGGAGCCCTGATCGCGCCAGCTTGCGTCCCGTTCAGGCCTCAACGAGGGCACTGAGTGCCGTATGCATCTTCCGGGCTATGGATTTCAGTCTTTCCTTGTGCTCGCCAGGCAGCGTTTCGAGAGCATCGATTCGCTCCGGGTAATCCGCCGTTACCTGCAGCAATGCGGATACATATTCCCAGGCCTTTTGCTGCTGCAGGCCGAGGTTATGTGCAAAATTTATCAGCGCCTCGCCGAGTCCGGTGATGTGACGACCGCCCCTGTTGTAGTCGCCATAATCACCGAAAGGTATCGGGCATAGCATGTTGTGCCGGCTGTATGCGCGCATGGGGGTGGGGTCATAGACCGGCGAGAAGTGCGCCCCTTCACCCCATCCGCGTATCGACAGATTTCCCAGGTGCAGGTCGCCGTTACCCGTGAGCAGTGCCATGACGACACGCGTGAACAGGTGCCGTTTGGCATCACGCCGGTTGCCGACCAGTTGCAGCGAGGGCGTGTCGATAGCCCTGGCGATTCGTTCATAGGAGCCATCGATGTGCGTATTGATATCCGCCGCGCCGGCGGCCAGGATGGCAAAGCAGCTTTCCAGTGGCAGCGGCAGTCCGTTTTCATCGCGATCGAAGCGCTCGATTGCGATTGCCGGCATTCCACCGATCCGGCAGCGCCAGTGACGCGGTACGTCGAACCCCGCTTCGGCATGCATCGTGTAGGCCAGTGATTCGATCTCGGTCATACCCGGATATGCATGGGAAGCTTCGAACTTGAGTACGATATCGATGCGCCCGGGGTCATTGCCTTTACGTGGTGTAGATATTTCGCCATTCCAGCCCGAAGCCGGAATCGATAACAACAGCTTCGGGATAGCGCCGCCGACCGTCGGCGTCGGGCCCAGCGTGCGCAGCAGGGTCGCCGTATCAACATCCAGCCAGGTCATCAAGTCACGCAAGGTGCTGCCCAGTGATTCACTTACCGGCATGAGCGGTGCGGGTTGCACCTCTGCATACCAGCTGCGTGCTTCATCGTCATTGGGAAACACGTCGATGTGACCGACGCCACCATGACCCGCCAGCATCAACAGCGCCCAGTCTTCATCGATTCCCGGCGCCGGTGTTTGACCGCGTGCGCGCAGGATACCGAGCAGCATCTTGCGCTGAAAGTTCTGTGCACCTGTCGGTGGTATGAGGGCCTGGATGCGTGGATGCAGCATGCCCGGCTGGCGGTACACCACCGGTCGTTCGGCATAGATTCGAGGTGGATACACCAGGCTGAATCCCGGTAAACCCGACGCGACGAATTCGGGGTTGTACTGGAAGCGCGCGTTGCGCTCGGTGACATACAGGCTGCCCATCTTGACCGGCTCACCGCTAATCCGGCTCCACATGACTGACTGACGGTCGGGCATCAGAATAACCTGCCGAGTTCGACGTCGGCGACGTAGTCGTTATCGGCGGTCAGGGTGAATCGCAGGCCGACTGCCGCGGCCAATCTGCTCAATGATGAGTAAGAGGCATCCGTTTGCTGCTTGATGCGCGAGACGGTACCCGTCGACAGGCCGGCGAGTTCCGCCAGTTGCTGCTGGTCCATGCCCTGTTCTCTGGCAGCCTTGAGGATTTGCTCAATAAGTTCGTGTACGGCGGGCTGAGACATGGCAGGCAGTTGCGCTCAATGATAATAATGGCTTCAATATAGATTAAATTTGCGATAAAGCGCAAGTATGCCAAGCTCAAGATTTGCGTTTATTCGCAACATAATGTTATAAATTCGACATAATTGCGTTGTAGCGCAATGATAGGCAGGTTCTACCTTGTTCTTCCTGGCGCACGCATGATGCCACTCAGTGTGTAAAGCCAGGGCAATGGGTTAGGGGTTCAGAAACCGTTGTAACTCTGCCCGGGTGTACACCAATGTCAGCGGGGCCTGATGGGTTGAATTGGCTGGAAGCCCCCAGTGAACACGGCCCGGCAGGGCTGCCGGGCCGTGTTTGCCACGGCTTAGTAAGCCGGTGCGTCAGCGTCGTAGCTCATGCCCAGTCTGCCGGCCTGCTCGCGCACGGCACGGTAGATCTTGTCATCCAGGGAATCCCTGGCGCCACCGGCTTCTTCTACCTTCTTCTCCAGGTAGACCGAGCGCTCCTGCGTCAGATCATGGATCTGGCGCTGCAGTTCGTCACGGCGTTCGGCCGTCTTGCTGATGATGGCCGCCTGTTCTTCCGGCGCCATGGCCTGCAGGGGTTCCGGCAACTGGTCCTTGTCGATACTGGAAAGGTCGACGCGGCCGCTGCTCACTTCATCGACCAGTTCTCCCTCTCCGAGGAAGTTGGTGGCACCGCTCTTTGAGGCATTGAATGTCGCCCGTCGTGCCCGGGATTCGACCGATGAGGCCGCATGCAACTTTTCGGCTGCCTGCATCTTGCGGCGTTGTTTTTCCTTGTCCTCCTTGCTGCCGTAGTACAGACGTGTGTCATCGAGCTTTGCAGACAGGCTGGCGATTTTCTCGTCAAAGGGTGTGGCGATTGCCACAGCGCTGCCGGCCTGTTCCACCTGGAAGTAGTGGCCCTCACCGAGTCGTGCGATCTGCTGCCAGGCAGGGGTGGTGGTGCCCATTTGGCCGCACTGGATGGTATTGATCACGATGCCTTTCTCCTTTGCCGCACTCAGCGTCACCGGGTATTTGACGTCGTCCTGGTAATCCATGTGCGGCGGGGCATCACCGACCAGGAACACCGCCTTGTAGGTGCCGCCATCCTGGCTCCAGGACAGCTTGTGCACCGCGTCATGCAGCGCCTGGTTGACGCTCTCCGGTCCATCACCGCCGCCGTCGGCCTGAAAATCCATCAGCGTGGCATACATGGAATCCAGGTCACTGGACAGGTCCACCACGCGGGTGACATAGGCATCACCGCGGTCGCGGTAGGCGACCAGCCCCATCCTGATCTCGGGTGCAGGTTGCGCCGAGGCCATGGTGGTGGCAATGGACCAGATCTTTTCCTTGGCGGCCTGGATCAGACCGCCCATGCTGCCGGTGGTATCCAGCACGAACACCACGTCAATACGTGACCGGTCGTTGGCCACTGGACTGATTAAAGGCGGGTCAGAGGGTGGTGGGCTGACCGGGGTCATACCGCCCACGCTCTGGTAGGCCGGGAACAATGCAACCGTGGTTGCGGTAAAGGCAAACAATGCCAGTGCTATGAGTTTTGATTTCATTTGAGTCGCTCCTTTGAAGGTTCAATGATTGGATGAAAGTTTGCGTACTGCGGTTTCCGCGATGCGGTATGCGTGCTGAAAGCGGTCCTCGCTCGCGTGATTTACCAGGCCGGTGCCGGGCTTGCGGCTGACGTTCTTCGGGATGAGGACAAACAGTGCCTGCACCAGGAAAAAGCACCAGATACCGAGAAACACACTGCCTGTACGCGTCACCGCCCAGATGGCCGCGGCCAGGGCCAGGCCGTTCAGTCCCAAGTCGGCCAGCGCAGACAGGGCACTGGAATAGAAGTACAGCGAGCGGATCAGCCAGAGGGTGCCCAGGTGCACGCATACGTAGAGCAGCAGGGGTGGGTGCGTGAACCACAGTAGGCCCGCGACCAGTAGCCAGGCAGCGGCGGCGGTGATGCGGCCAACACGCTCGGCGCTGCGGCTGAGCAGATAGACAACGTAGGCGAGGCCGATGCCGGCGATCAGCAGGCGCAGCACCGGGACGCCCGGAAAGACCACGTCCATGGCGGTATAGAACATACTGCCGACCAGACTGACGGCAAGCGCGACGCCGACGCCTTCAGGAAAGGTGGGCTGTTTCATGACTGCCTCCTGTGCTGTTTTTCGCGCAGAAAGGCCACTTCCACGTCCTCATCGCGTACGCCGATGTCCGGGAGGGTCCAGTTGTCAACGGGCCGCTCGCGGGTGTTCTCCGCGGCCAGCAGTTCTGCCTTCTGCCGCATGCTTTCCAGTCGCGCCCGGTTTTCCCTGAGCCGTGTGTTGAGATCATCGAGCGTTTTCTGTAATGCCTGGCTTTTGCGCAACAGGCCCTTGCAACACCGTTGCGCCTCCAGCTTGCGCTTGACACAGGCACGGGCAAGATCGTCGTTGCCGGTGTCAAAACAGACATCGAGCTCCTCCTCGATTTCATGCAGTGACTGTTCGAGATCGCCTTCGCGGGCAGTGAGCTGCCCCTGTTCATGTTGCATAATCCTGCTGCGTTGCTCGTCATGGACGAGTTCCTCTTCCATCTCGCGGACTGCCTGTCGCAGCAGTACCTCGGGCTCCTCGATACGGTCGAGTACTGCGTGGAAATCCGCCTGGAACAGTCGCGAGACGCGTGTGATAAGTGCCATGGTTATTACCTCCTGTGGATTGATCTGGATGGTGAGTTCAGTCTAGGCAGCAGGGCGGGGTGCGTGTAGACAGACTTTGGTAAAACCTGTGGTGCCGGATTTACAAAAGATTTACATGCCGGGAAGTGAGCGAACTGGTAGGCTTTCAGATTGCACTGATCGAAAATGGCAAAGCAGCTTGAGATGTCATTGCTGTTATCTAACGCCCCCTCTCCCGGAGGGAGAAGGGACGCTCTACCTGTATTCAGGCGGCTTACTGTTTTATTCATACTGTTACAGACAACACAGTCAACGTTTATGGGACAAACACAGCATGCAACGCAAGATCCGACTCCTGATTGTTGAAGACGAAGTGGCCATCCGTAGCGGACTGATGGACGTGTTTGTCTATCATGGTTACGACGTGGACTTCGCGGTCGATGGACCGGAGGGTCTCAACAAGGCGCTCAGCGGTCGCTTCGATCTGGTGCTGCTGGATGTCATGTTGCCGGGCATGGACGGTTTCGAAATCTGCAACCGCATCCGTGCGCAGGACCGCGATCAGCCGGTCATCATGCTCACGGCCAAGGGTACGGATGAGGACATCATCCAGGGCCTGTCGCTGGGTGCAGACGATTACGTGGCCAAGCCGTTTTCAGTGGCACAACTGGTGCTGCGCGTGCAGGCCGTGCTGCGCCGCTCACGCATCGGTGCCGAACAGGATGCCACGCTCAGACTGGGTGAAGATGTCGAGATCGACTGTCGTAACCTCGTCGGCCAGCGCAATAACGAGGTGCTGTCATTCACACGCCGCGAGGTAGAGCTATTGCAGTACCTGCAGATGAATTCACAGCGTCCGGTCCCCCGGGATGAACTGCTGGCGAAGATCTGGGGCTATGCAAGGAATCTCGATATTGAAACCCGCACCGTCGATATCCACATCGCGAAGCTGCGGCGCAAGATTGAACCGGACCCGGCGCAACCGCGTTACCTGGTCACGGTGCGCGGCGCGGGCTATCGCCTGCTGGCGGAATGAGATATAGACCGGCCATGTTTCGCAACTCACTGACAGGGCTTGACAGGAAAAGACTGCGGCTGTGGCTGGGCATGTTTTTTCTTGCCCTGGCGATACCGACCGGGATACTCGTCTACCAGGCCTACAGCCAGTTGAAGTGGGAGGTGTTTCACCAGTACCGTGTACTGGCCGGGGAACTGGCGGAGCGCATTGATGCGCGTATCGTTGAGTTGATCAATGTCGAAGAGGCGCGTTCGTTTGCCGATTACGCCTTCCTCAATGTTGCGGGAGATCCGGCTGCCAGTTTCCTGCAGCGCTCACCGTTATCGGCCTATCCGCCGGCGTCACCCATTCCCGGTCTGGTCGGTTACTTCCAGGTCGACACTGATGGTGTGTTCAGCACGCCGCTGGTGCCGCCGGCCGGGACGGCAGCGTCGAGCTATGGACTGTCTGCGCCGGAACTGGATCAGCGTCTGGCCCTGCAGCAGCGTATTGAGCAGATCCTCAGCCGCAACCGGCTGGTGCAGGAGCGTGAGACTGGCAGGGCTGCAGTGGCGGATCAATTGCATGCCAGTGAGGCACGCCGGGACAAGCAGAAGGGTGTGGCTGCCCCTGCCGCTCCCGGCGACAGGGATGAGTTACAGCGGCGCTCCCTGGATGATGCCGCCGTCCCGGCGAGCGCGGAAAAATTGCAGGAACTGGCGCCGGGTCAGGCCGCCTTTGACCGGCTGAACACGGCAGCCATGCCCCGCGAGCTGGAGCGGAAACAGCAGGCCGCCAGTACCCTCGGCAGGGTCGAGGATCTGAAACTGGATGACCGCTATCAGTCCGAAGCGGCGCAAGACGTGCAGCGCCAGGTCACGACCGTCAAGTCATCCGTCACCGCCAAACGCATGCGCAAGGAGCGCAGTGCCTTGCCCGAACCGGTGGATGAACCCGCTGTCGCGTTTTTTGAGGGCGGTCGCGAGGCCGATGCGCCCGTCGCGGATGCGTCAGGTATGCAAAACGAATTGCGTATCCGCATCTTCGAGAGCGAGATCGATCCGTTTGAATTCAGTCTGCTCGACAGTGGTCATTTTGTGCTGTTCCGCAAGGTCTGGCGTGACGGACAGCGTTACATACAGGGGGCATTGATCGAACAGCAGCCGTTTGTTGAGGGCCTGATCGAAACAATGTTCCTCGAGACCGCGCTGTCAACCATGAGCGACCTGCTGGTGGCCTGGCGGGGTGATGTGTTCTCGGTCTTCAGCGGGCGGGCGGCGCGCGAGTATCTGTCCAGCGCCGAGGAGTTGCTCGGTACCTTGCTCTACCAGGCACGCCTGTCAGCACCATTGGGTGATCTGGAGTTGATTCTGAGCGTCAAGCGCATGCCTGCGGGTGCTGCCAGCCGCTTGATTACCTGGCTGGCGGCGATCCTGCTGCTGGTCTTGTGTGGCGGTTTTTACCTGATGTACCGGCTGGGCGCGGGACAAATCGACCTGACGCGACAGCAGCAGGACTTCGTCTCAGCTGTCAGCCACGAACTGAAAACCCCGCTCACCTCCATCCGCATGTACGGCGAGATGCTGCGCGAGGGCTGGGTCTCCGAGGAAAAGAAAAAGACCTACTACGATTATATCTTTGATGAAAGCGAACGCCTGTCACGACTGATTGCCAATGTCCTGCAACTGGCGCGCATGACACGCAATCACCTGCAGGTCGAGACAAAGCCCCTGACCGTGGCGGAGCTGATGGACAGCATCCGCTCCAGGATTTCCTCGCAGATTGAACGCGCGGGGTTCACACTGAACATGGCTTGCGAGCCTGCGGCGGAGCAGGCCATCATCCAGGTCGATCCTGATGGCTTTGCCCAGATCTTTATCAACCTGGTGGATAACGCCATCAAGTTCTCCGCCGCTGCGGAACATAAAGTCATCGATATCGGCTGTCAGCGACTGCGTGACGGCAGCGTGCAGTTCAGCGTGCGGGATTATGGTCCCGGTGTACCCGCTGACCAGATGAGAAAGATCTTCAGGCTGTTTTACCGTTCGGAAAACGAGCTCACCCGCGAGACCGTCGGTACCGGTATCGGCCTGGCGCTGGTGCATCAGCTGACACGGGCCATGGGGGGGCAGGTGGATGTCGTCAACCGTGAACCCGGTGCCGAGTTCCAGGTGAGCATGGTCGCACGCCAGGAGCCTGTCGGACTTAGGGTTAATCTACTGCGCTGATGGTAGAACGGCCCAAATATCCCCGATTCCTCGTTGCGTAGGCCCACTCACTATGCGCCTCGAAATCGTGACCATTTGTTCTCGTTCTCCCATCATGCTCGCTACGATCACCTAAGTCCGACAGGCTCCTGGGAGTTGTACGGCCGGCAAGCAAAAAAGTGTTCAACAGGGCTTGCAGTGATTACCGCGCCCGCTGCGGGGCGCGGCAAACACTCTCGAACATGTCACTGTTTAATAATCCCATTCACCATGCTTTACCTTCCAGGCCGTCAGCATCAGCTTGATACGGTAACCGTGGCTTTCGACCGTTGATCCGACCACGATGGCGGCCATACCCAGCAGGGCAAGACTGGCCCAGCTTCCCAGGTGGAAAATCTGGATGGCATAGTAAAGCTGATAGATCAGCCCAACGCTCATCATCAACATGCCACCGCCAAACACGGTGCGTTGCTGTTTCATGTAACCGAATACAGTCACTGCGATACCGATGACCGTGCTCATCACGGCAGTCAGTACACCGTCAAGGATGAGCATATTCGCGAGAACGCCGACGCACAGTACAGCGACGGAAAGCGTTCTGTACAGTGCCGCGCCTTGCCGGGCGCGTAGGGAGATCTCATAGACCAGACTAGCAGTTGCAAGCGCCGCGAGGGGCAGCACCAGTTCGGTGGCCAGGTAACCATTTTCAGCCAGGGTGGCGCCAAGGCCCGCGCCAAAACCCAGCGCCGGCAACACCGACAGGCCCTCGACAAGGCTGCCAATACCGGGGGAGTTATCCAGGCGAATACTGACCTGGCGCAAGGCGAAGAATACCGTCAACGCCAGTACCGTCAGCAAGAACAGCTCCGGTGAATACAGCCAGATGCTTCGACCCAGCAATACTGCCATGGGAAGATACTGCAGCACCAGGGCCATCATACCCTCGCTGGTTTTGGCGGAAATATTCTGCCGAGCGGTATTTCTGTTGATGATATGCACGAACAAACTCAGCCCGATCACCAGGTAGCCGACCAGATGCGGATCACGGAGCGGGATCAACAGCGCGGCATTACTGATCAGGTAGAGCGCAGCCAGTTTGCCGGACATGCTGCGCGAGAGCGCCCGGAAACCGAGCCATACGACCGGCAGCAATATAACCATGGCAACACCAGTGATCATCAGTGCCGCGGACAGGCTGTCCACCGACCAGGCAACATAACCGGGATAGTACAAGGCCGATGCCGCCGCTGTCTGGGAAAAGATAAACGCCCCCAGGATTGCGAAATTTGCCGCAACAGAGACGAGTGCCAGTGTCAGCAGCAAGCGCGCCCCTTTACCCTCCTTGAGCCAATGGCCGCTGGCCAGACCGATAGCTGCCATGGCGCCGGTATGCCCGAGCATGAGGAGATAACGAAATACATCGCCGCCACTGTGCCAGCCCTTTACCAGAAAACTGTACATGGCGACCAGCAGCGCCGTGGTACCAAGGATGCGTAACAGGCTCGGTAATTTCTTCATCAACTCTGATCCGTTTTGATCGTCGACAGTGTCGCTGCTTGTGTTCCAGGTTTTGATGTCTGTGCTCATGGTGTTACTCCTTTGTCATCAGTGCTGCCAGTTCATCGCGCAGCGCCTGTTCATTTTCCGCGTTGGATAATTCGCGATCGAGGGGGTCCAGCAGGTCATCGCTGTCCGCCGTCATCTCCTCCTGGAGAATCTTGATTTCCCAGCGATCAAAGCTGTCTTCCATTTGCTGTAATGAATCATCCCCGGCCTGGCTGGCCGCGGACAAGGCCTCCGCAGTCGACTGGCGGGCGCGCATGAGGGTGTGTTTCTGGCCCATCTCCGCGAGGCGTTCCTCGCCTTCCTGCACACCGCGTGCCAGCTTCTCGGCGGTCAGTTGATAGTGTTGCTGGCCTTGCTCCAGCTTTTCAGCCTGCCGGCGACACAGTTGACGACGGCGTACACACTCCAGCGCCCTGGCTTCATCGGTCCCGGCGGCGGCTACCGCTCGCTCGCCCCAGAGCTGTTCGTCTTCGCGGCGTTGCTGGATTTGCCTGTTGAGACCGGCTTCCTGGCGCTGTACCTGTGCCAGTCTTACTTTCGCTGTGGCCACCTTCCTGCGCAGTTCAGTGAGGGTGGCCTGGATGACCGCATCGTTGTTCTCGATTTCCCCGACCACCCGGTCGAGACTGGACACGACAGTTGCAGATATACGCTTGAATATTGACATGATGTCTTGCCTCCATGGTTTTCGTTTCGGTAGGGTAACTATTAGCCAGGGAAGCGTTAAAATAAACTAAAAAAGTAAAAGCATTCTATGGATATTCCATTAGTATTGTATAAGTAGACTATTGATATAAACGCAGGAGGTGCCCCCATGGCCCAGGTACAAGCCGTCATTGCCACCCTGAAACAGGCCCTCAAGGAGGCCCGTCTCACCTACGCCGACGTTGCCGAATGGCTGGGCATGAGTGAGGCCAACGTCAAGCGCATGTTTGCTTCGCAGCGCTTCAGCCTTGAGCGGCTTGAAGCGATCTGCGAGCTAATGCACATGGATCTGATCGACCTGTTTCAGCGTGTTGATGCCTCACGCCGGCGCATCACCCAGCTACTGGAGGAACAGGAACGCGAACTGGTGGCCGATGCAAAGCTGCTGCTGGTCGCCGTGTCGGTGCGCAACCACCTGAGTTATGAAGAGATCATACGTAACTACAAGATCACGGAAGCCGAGTGCCTGCATTGCCTCGCCACACTGGATCGACTGCATATCATCGACCTGCTACCGCGCAACAGAATCAAACTGCGCATTGATGAAAACTTCAGCTGGCGACCCAACGGCCCCATAGAACGTTTCTTCGAACGGCAGGTCCAGAGCCAGTTCCTGAAATCGGGATTCAACAGCCCCGGCAGTCTGCGTGTTTTTATACCGGGCCTGCTGAGCGAACACTCGCAGGATGCATTTGCCCGGAAGCTGCTGGCACTGGCCAAGGAGTTCAACGAACTTCATCGGCAGGACAGTAATCTCCCGCTGGAGAAACGCCGCAGTATCGGCCTGCTGCTGGCCTTGCGGGAATGGGAATTCGCCGCCTTCAGGCCGTTCTCGCGGCATCGGAAAAATTAGCAGGGTGTCACCGTAATACGGACCATGCCCTTGCCGGGATCGTAGCCGCTCAGTGCCCCGACGAATTGTTGCCTGATGCTGTTTGAATGGCTCACCAGGTAATTCTGATAATCCTGGTCGGGGTGGCATTGCAGGAAGCCTTCTCTATAGCCGCGATTCAGGCAACCTCTCAAAATTCCCAAATCAGCGGCACCAGGCCGACGGTCACCAGGCCCACCAACAGGGTCAGTGGCAGGCCGATACGCACAAAGTCTGCGAACCGGTACCCTCCCGCGTTGTACACCATCAGGTTGGTCTGGTAGCCGATGGGCGTGGCGAAACTGGCTGACGCAGCTATCATGATGGTGATGGCGAACGGCATGACGTCGACGTTCATGTGATGTGCTGCCGACAGGGCAATGGGGAACGCGAGCAGCGCCGCTACATTGTTGGTGGCGATGGCGGTCAGCAGCGCGGTGGCGGTGAATATCAGCACCAGGGTGGCCCAGGGATTGCCGCCTGCCAGGCCGATGATGCCGTCCGCCAGCATTCCGGCCGCGCCACTCTTATGTAATGCGGCGCCAACGCCGAACGAAGTGGCGATGACCACAAGCACCTGCCAGTCCGGCGCCTGACGAGCCACCCGTCCGCTGGTACAGCCCAGCACGATCATCAGGCCAGCGGCTACCAGGGCCGCTTCCAGCATGCTCAATAATCCGCTCGCCGCCAGTCCCACCATACCGAGGATGATGGCCAGTGCCAGCGGTGCGCCTTTGTGATTGGGTGGATGAAACCCACCAACCTCGCTGACAAGTAAAAAGTCCCGTGAACGGCCTTGCTGATCAATGAAATCAGGACGCGCTTCAAGCAACAGGGTGTCACCTGTCCGCAGCACCATATCACCGATCTTGCCGCGCAGGCGTTCACCGTTGCGAGCCAGTGCGATGATGACGGCGTGATAACGGGTGCGGAAGCGGCCCTCGCACACACTTTTGCCCACCAGCGGGCAGGTATCCGACAAAACCGCTTCGAAAAAGCTGCGATCCTTGCGATCCCCTTCAAGCTTCAATACCTGGTCTGTCGCGGGCACCAGGCCACGAATGCAGTGCAGGTCAACCACCGATTCGATGGCGCCCACAAAAATGAGCCGGTCGTTGGCCTCGAGGCGTTCACGTGGTTCCACGGCCGGCAGAATGGCCCCGCCGCGTTCAATCTCGGCAAGGAACAGTCCGGGCAGGGAACGCAGTCCCGCTTTCTCGATGCTGCAGCCTTGCAGCGGACTGCCTGCTTCCACCATCATTTCTGCAGTGTATTCGCGCATGCCGTCGCTGTGTAGCAGCGGCTCCTTGCGATCGGGTAACAATCTCCCGCTGAACAGGAGCACAAACAGCAACGCGCTCATTGTGATGGGCAACCCGATCCAGGCCAGATCGAACATACTCAGTCCGGGCAAACCGACCTGATCAATGAGCAGGCCGTTGACTACCAGATTGGTACTGGTGCCGATGAGGGTGCAGGTGCCGCCCACGATACTGGCGTAACTCAGCGGAATCAGCAGCTTTGACAGATTCAGGTTATTGCGCCGGGCCCAGACCTTGACCGCAGGCACGAACACGGCCACAACGGGTGTGTTGTTGAGAAAGGCACTCAGGATGGCGGCCGGCGCCATCAACCGTACCTGTGCCTGGTGTGTGTTGCGCGGTCGGCCGAGGATATGCTGCACGATCCAGCCGACGGCCCCGGTTTCGGTCAGGCCACTGACCACGATATAGAGCACGGCCACCGTCAGCATGCCCTGGTTGGCGAACCCGGCCAGCGCCTCCTCGGGCAACAGCACGCCGGACACGAGCAACACGGTAAGTCCGGCTGACATGATGATGTCGGGCGAGACCCGGGTAAATGCCATCATGGCGAAACATCCCGCCACTACCGACAACGTCAACCAGGCTTCCCAGACCATGTGTTAAATCCGACGGGTGCAATATGCGGGTTAGCGAACCCCGACAAGGACCGAAAACTGGTAGGGTTCCAGTACCAGTTGATGCGTTGCGGTAATGGTCTTGCCGGCAATGATATCGGTGAACGTCTTGCGCATCCCGAGTTGCCGCAAACGCGTCCCGGATATTGTCTGTTCCTTGTCTGCAAAGTTGCCCAGTACGAGCACGCTCTGTTCACTGTGATGCCGGAAATAGCCGAACACCTGGTCATTGCCGAGATCCGCAATCTCTGTCTCGGCACGGGTGAAAGCGAGATTCTGCTGACGCAGCTGCACCAGCTTCAGCAGCCCGTGGAACAGGCGCCCGACCACCGAATCGTGATTGTCGCGCTGTGCCGCGATTTCCCAATCGAATGCGGGACGATGAATCCAGCGCGTGTCACCGACCTTCTCGGGCGAGTCACTGTAACCGTGGTCGTTGAGCAGGCCCAGTTCGTCGCCAAGGTAGATCAGCGGGATACCGCCGATCGTGAAGATGATGCCATGCAACAGGATAAGCCGGCGTATTGCCAGCTCCCGTTCCCCGGGATCATTTTCATCAAGGGCCTTCTCCAGACCTGTGAGTGAGGCGGCGGTGCCGGAGACGCGCGCATCGCCCGTCAGGGGGTCCTCCTGAAACGGCAGGCCGCGCGCAAAACTGCCGGGGAAGCGCCCGATATAGAAATCGCTGAGAAAGCGGCGATGATCGCGGGGATTGATGTTCAGTTCACGGGCATCGTCATCAGAGAACACCCAGCCGATATCATCGTGGCAGCGAATGTAGTTCACCCAGGTGCATCCGGGCGGTACCGCGAAGCGCTTCTGCATGGCATGACGCAGCAGGCGTGTTTCCCTGGCAGCGAGACTGTCCCACAACAGCGCCATCAGTTGCGGATTATACGAAAGCTGGCATTCCCCCTCGCCAATGTACCTGGCGACTTCATCGGGGTGTACGATCGCCTCGGACTTGAACACCATGGCAGGCGCTGCGATTCGAACCACGGCATTGAATGCCTGGATCAGCTGGTGCGCTTCCGGCAGGTTCTCACAGCTCGTGCCCAGCCGCTTCCAGATAAAGGCCACGGCATCGAGTCGCAGCACTTCAATGCCCCGGTTTGCCAGGAACAGCATTTCTTTAGCCATATGGTTGAAGACAACCGGGTTCTCGTAGTTCAGGTCCCACTGGTAGTTATGAAAGGTGGTCCACACCCATTTGCGAATCCGGCTTCGATAGGTAAAGCAACCAGGGTGCTCGTCCGGGAACACGGACTTTACCGTTTGTTCGAACGCATCAGG
>JBATFE010000091.1:0-4240 GCA_049664445.1 Gammaproteobacteria bacterium | reverse complement strand
CTTCCTCGGCGAGGCTGCCGGCGCGCATACAGGAGCGCACCACCTCCATCATGGAGCCGAACTTGAAGTCCACCTTGACGCCGTATTTGTCCTCGACCACCGTGCGTACGGCATCGACATAACTCTTGACCCGTTTCAGCTCCTGTGAGGTACACACCTGTGGCACCATCACTTCGGGATGGACGTCAAAGCCTTCCTGGCCACATTCGGCTGCGGCTTCCAGTATGGCGGTGATCTGCATGGAATAGATTTCCGGGAATGACAATCCAAGGCGCACCCCGCGGTGACCCAGCATCGGGTTCACTTCGTAGAGGGCACGGACCTTTTTCAGCATGGTTTCCTTTTTCTCAATCGCCTCGTCGACCAGACGCGGATCCGTCAGGCAGGCGACGTTGGGACGCTCCTGGCCGCTGTACATGAACTGCACGGCATCATTGAGGATAATCATGCCCGTTACGGTATCCTTCAGGTGACGCAGTTGATCCAGTTCCTCCACCAGTTGCTTTTCAGAGGGCAGGAACTCGTGGATGGGTGGGTCCAGCAGGCGGATGGTCACCGGCCGCGGCGCCATCGCCTTGAAGATGCCCTTGAAGTCCTCGCGTTGCATCGGCAGCAACTTCTCCAGCGCCGCCTCGCGGTCTTCGGTGGTCTCCGCAACGATCATCTCAATAACGACAGGCAGCCTTTCCTGGTCGTTGAACATGCGTTCAGTACGACACAGACCGATACCCATGGCACCGTATTTGAGCGCGCGTTCCGCATCGTGTGGCGTATCGGCGTTGGCCATGACCTTGAGGCGCGCGGTCTCGTCGGCATAGCCCAGCAGGGTTTCCAGTTCAGATGAGAAATCGGCCTCGATCATCGGCACTTCGCCCAGGTAGACGTCGCCGGTGGTGCCATCAATGGTAATCAGGTCGCCCTCGCTGATGGTGTGCTCGCCCACAAAGGCCTTGCGCATCTGCACATCAACAGTGATACCCTCGGCGCCCGCTACACAGGGTTTGCCCATGCCGCGAGCCACCACCGCCGCGTGCGAGGTTTTGCCGCCACGCGCCGTGAGGATACCCTGCGAGGCAAAGAAACCGTGGATGTCCTCCGGCTTGGTCTCCTCGCGAATCAGGATGACGCGTTGCCCGCCACGTCCCTGCTTTTCGGCACGATCAGCATCGAACACGGCGTGTCCCACGGCCGCACCGGGTGATGCGGACAGGCCACGTGCCACCGGTGCATTGCGTGCGGCGGGATCCAGACGCGGAAACAGCAGTTGCTCGAGCATGTCGGGCTGGATGCGCAACAAGGCCTGTCGCTTGTCGATCAGGCCATCGCGCATCATCTCCACCGAGGTGCGGACCAGCGCTGTGGTGTTCATCTTGCCGTTGCGGGTCTGCAGACAGTAGAAACGCCCCTTCTCGATGGTAAACTCGAAGTCCTGCACCTCGGCGTAGTGGGCTTCCAGCCGCTCACGCAAGGCCTGCAGTTCCTGGTACATGTCCGGCATTTCTTCCTGCATCATATCGATCGTTTTCGGTGTGCGGATGCCGGCGACCACGTCCTCGCCCTGTGCGTTCACCAGGTATTCGCCGAACAGCCTGTTTTCGCCGGTATCCGGATAACGGGTAAAACCAACGCCGGTGGCACAATCGTCACCGAGGTTACCGAACACCATGGTGCAGATGTTGACGGCGGTGCCGTTGGCCATCTCCGGTGTGATGTTGAACTCGCGCCGGTAGTCCACCGCGCGCTTGCCACTCCAGGAGTTGAATACCGCCTTGACGGCGATCTCCAGCTGTTCCATCGGGTCATCCGGGAAAGGGTTGCCGGTTTCGCGCTCGACCACTTCAAGGAAGCGGTCTGAAATTTCATGCAGATCGCGGGCCGTGAGCGCAATATCCTGTTTGGCGCCCGACTTTTCCTTGACCGACTCGAATTCTTCATCAAAGGCCTCGTCCGGGACCCCCAGTGCGACCTTGCCGAACAGCTGTATGAAGCGACGGTAGGCATCCCAGCCGAAACGTTCGTTACCGGTTTGCGCAATCAAGGCCTTCAGGGTTTCGATGTTCAGCCCGAGATTGAGAATGGTATCCATCATGCCCGGCATGGACATGGCGGAACCGGAGCGTACCGACACCAGCAGGGGATCCTTACTGGAACCGAAGGTCTTGCCGGTTTTTTCCTCGAGTGCCTGCATCTGTGCGCGGACCTCGTCCATGACCCCGGAGGGCATCTCGTGATCGGTGTTTTCCAGGTAATACAGGCAGGCCGCTGTTGAGATAACGAAGCCGGGGGGGACATTGATCCCGATCTGGGTCATTTCGCACAGGTTGGCACCTTTGCCGCCCAGTAGCATCTTGTTGTGGCCATCACCCTCTTCGAACGAAAAGACGTACTTCTCCTGACTGCTCATAAATTTTCTCCCATTACACAAGAATCCGGGCCATGAACCCGGATCAGATTTCAAATATCGAAAGTTACAGCATTGTACAGTTCGGCCAGTCTCCGAAGAAACAGGGCATCAGGACACATTTCTGTGTGGTACAAGGAGTGTAAATGCGCCGACATAATTTCTACTGGAATGATCGGTTTAATCCAGTGCTCTACCCGAATTCCAGCTACCGATTCTGTATGATTATTCCTGATCCCGCCTTGAACACAGGGCCCGATGCCCGCAATTATGCTGCGCAGACTGCATGAACTTTTAAAACAATGCAAACAGAGCCTGAGAAATTACTGCAAAAACACCGGCAGCTTGTCCACTCTGACATGCTCAAGGTGACATCACATGTGCAAAGGACCGCGGGTGACTGGATCATCAATACACTCATGGTCGAGGGCTGTAGCGCGCCCTTCAGATTGAAACGCAAGCAGGCTTACAGGAATCTCAAAGGTCAGCGCGTTAACCTGACCTATTATGCAAGCAGTGAGACCGTGGGTGGTATGGCGTTCGAGGTCATGAACGTGGTACGCATCAGGATTGCCTGAGATCACAGCCCGACCTGGATCTGTTGGGTCGGGATTGACGCGAATGGCAGATAACTCAAGAACTCTGCCACGGAAACACACGGAAGGACAAGGAACTATATCCGCGAAGGCAATTGATTCTTCAGTGTTTTCCGTGTGCTGCCGTGGCCAGTCGTATATTTAATAAACCGCTAAGCGAGCACATCGGGGCCTGATTCATTACCCTTTCAACAAGGGGTGATCGGCGGGTAACTGACGTGATATCCATAGCGCCAGTTTGTGGCGCATGTTCGGCAGGCTCTGCTGGCCGCGGGCCAGCGGCTGGATGACCTTGTTGTGAACCAGCAGTTTATAGATGTACTCGACCTTCTCGTTCTGCGTATCGGTGGCCTCGAATTCCACCACGCCGCACTGCTCCCCGTATTCCACGCCGGCACGGATGGCTTCCTTGAGTAACTGTGCCTCGTTTTTGAGTTTTTTCATGACGTTGCACCTCGTGTGGACAGATGAATCAGCATCCAGTGGCTCTCTGACATCTTAGGAAAAACCCTGCCGTTACACAAATACTGCTGGCCAGTGCGCATAAAAAAGCCGGGCTGGATGCCCGGCTTGAGTAAATAATCCAACCCGTCAGGTGTGCTTAACTGTCTTTCGTTCTAGCGGAAGCTGCCGCTGTAACTCGCCGGCGCAGCAGGCCGAGTCCGGGTGCAAGCAGCAGGAACAGCCAGATCGGATCCATGCGGGCTGATTGAGTGTTGCTGATGGTGCAACCGCCACCCCCGAAGTCGAAGAGGTCGCCACCGCCACCTTGCTGGCCCGCGACGGCGATCGGGTCCACTATGGAGCCATCTACAGGGCCTGTATCTGTCGGTGGAATACCGTCAGTGACAGTGACTTCAACGGTATTTGCATCGACCTTGTTCCAGATACTTGGGTCCAGTTCTTGAGGGTTTCCTCCGTTGTTATCTACCTTGAAGATGGTGAGGGGGTCAGGCAGGTCAGTAGTGAAATCAAAGGTCATTGTCACGCTGCCGCCGAGAGGGGAGGTGGTGGTGTAACTGATGGTGCCGAACGGAAAGACAAAACCACTGGGTGGCGTGGCATCACCCGTGCTGACATCGGTGATGACTTGGCCGGCCTCCGTAGAGATCGTTACCGTGCCACCGCCGTCCAGCGGGACATCCGGAACAGTTTCCTCACCCTGCGGAGGCAGCGTGGTCGTCGTGGTTGCCGCTGCTGTGGTGGTCGTAGACGCTGTTGTGGTCGTAGTCGCCGCGGCCGT
>JBATFE010000090.1:0-11360 GCA_049664445.1 Gammaproteobacteria bacterium | reverse complement strand
ATCTCGATACTGCTGATTGCCGCACGCTCTTCGACGTATACCACCAGCACATCGCCGTCCCGCTCCAGGTATACATCGTTGAAAAAACCGGTCTTGAAGAGCGCCTTGACAGCCGCAACACTGTCATTGGTATCGATGGTTTGCCCGATCTTGACCGGCAGATAGTTAAACACCGTACCCGCCGTAATCCGCTGCAGGCCCTCGACGCGGATGTCCTCCACCAGGAACGGTTCAAAGGCATGTGCTGCACCGCTGAAAAAACTCGCCAGCAGCAGCATCTGGCAGCAACGGGTAAATTGTTTTAAATGCAGATTCATGGGCAGGTTCATTCAAACAAACGCACGAGATCGTTGTAAAACGCAAGCGACATCAACGCCAGCAGCAAGGTGATACCAATCTTTTGCCCGACAAGCTGTGCCGTCTCGGAGAGCGGGCTTCCCTTCACTATTTCCACCAGATAAAACAGTAAATGCCCGCCATCGAGAATCGGCACCGGCAACAGGTTCAATACCCCGAGACTGACACTGACAATGCCCAGAAAGCCAAGAAACGTTGCCAGGCCGACAGCCGCAGACTGACCCGCATACCTGGCAATACTGATAGGGCCACTGAGGTTTTCGACCGAGGCCCTGCCGTTCACCATTTTCCAGAGGGTGCGCAGTGTCAGGGTTGTCACATCCCATGTTTTGTAGAGCGCCTCCGGGACAGCCTCCAGCGGGCCATAGCGCACAACGACGCGCATTGTAGCACGCTCCTGTTCATCCGGAAGCCGGACATAGGCACCGATTCGACCAATGCTGTTGCCGTTTTCCGACTCGCGATCCGGTGTCACGGCAAGCTCCACAAGCTCGCCCTTGCGCAGCACCTGCGTGGCAATACGCTCACCCGGGCGTGCACGCACATACTCAACCCACTGTTCCCAGTTACTGATGGCGGTATCGTCGGCATAAATCACTTCATCACCGGGCAGTATTCCGGCACGTTCGCCGGCGCCACCCTCGACCAGCCGTTCGATCACCGCCGGCGGCCGCCACGGTCCCAGGCCAAAATTATCGAGTACCCCGCCTTTTTTCAGTAACGCATCGGGTACCCCGAAGAACGCCTGCAGGTAACGTTCATTACCCGCAGGATCCACGACCCGCAGGTTGACGATATTCTTGCCATCGAGATTGGCAGTGAGTAACGCCATGATGGCTGTTTCCCAGGTCGGCGTTGGCTGTTTTTCTATGGACAGGATTTCGTCGCCTGCACGGATGCCTGCGGCGGCGGCGTAGGATGACGGCAGCACCTCACCGACAACAGGTTTCACTCCGGAGACACCGGAAACAAACATGATCCAGTAGGCAAGAATGGCGAACAGGAAATTAGCGGCCGGGCCAGCGACGACCACGGCGATACGGGTCGATACCGGCTGGCGGTTGAATGCGCGGTCCAGTTCCTGCTGCGCAACCTCGCCTTCACGTTCATCCAGCATCTTCACATAGCCGCCCAGCGGGATGGCGGCAATCACCAGTTCCGTCGCGTCCTTGCCAAAGGTGCGAGTCCACAAAGGCTTGCCAAAACCGACAGAGAAGCGCAGCACCTTGACGCCGAGACGGCGGGCAACCCAGAAATGGCCATACTCGTGCACCGTCACCAGCACACCGATGGCGACAATGAACGACACCAGGGAGAAGAAAAAACCGCCCATCACGCGGTGACCGCCTGCCCCGAGTCGATACACTCGAACGCCGCCGCGCGTGCTGCGGCATCGTCGGCGAGGATAGTCTGCAGTGAATCCACGCCAAGCACCGAACACTGCTCCAGCGTCTGTCTGATCACCGTGTGTATCGCGGTAAAGGTAATCCGCTGCTCCAGAAATGCCTGCACGGCGACTTCATTGGCGGCATTCAATATGGCCGGTGCGGTGCCACCGGACTGCCAGGCGGCCGTCGCCAGCGCCAGGCAGGGATAGCGGGCACTGTCCGGTGTCGAGAATTGCAGCTTGCCCACTGCCAGCAGATCCAGTTGTTCGGCCCCGGAGGCGATACGCTGCGGCCAACCCAGTGCATGACTGATCGGTATACGCATGTCAGGATTCCCCATCTGTGCCAGCATCGAACCGTCATCATATTCCACCAGCGAGTGGATAATCGACTGCGGGTGCAGCAGCACCTCGATCTGTTCCATCGGCAGTCCGAATAACCAGCCGGCCTCGATCACCTCGAGGCCCTTGTTCATCATGGTGGCCGAATCCACGGAGATCTTGCGCCCCATTACCCAGTTGGGGTGTGCGCAGGCCTGTTGCGGCGTAACGCCGGCGAGCTGGCTCACGGGCAGGGTCCGGAACGGTCCGCCCGAGGCCGTCAGCATGATTCTTCGCACCCCCCGGGGCGGCGCGCCCGGACGATAGCCATCCGGCAGACATTGCAGGATGGCATTGTGTTCACTGTCGACGGGTAACAGCGTGGCGTCATGCTCCTGTACTGCCTGCATGAACAGGCTGCCGGACATTACCAGCGCTTCCTTGTTGGCCAGCAATACCCGCTTGCCGGCACGCGCGGCTGCAAGCGCTGGCAACAAACCGGCCGCACCGACGATGCCCGCCATTACAAAATCGACTGCGTCCATGCTGGCCACCCTGACCAGACCATCAGGGCCGGACAGTACCTGAACGTCCGGCGCCGATGTGTGCAATTCTTTTTGCAGGCGCGTTGCCGCGTCCGCATCCGCCATGACCGCGTAGTGCGGCTGAAAGCGAACGCATTGCTGCGCAAGCTCCTCCACACGGGAATTCGCCGTCAGGGCAATGACCCGGAAGCGCTGCGGGTGACGCGCAAGCACGTCAAGGGTGCTGACACCGATCGAACCGGTTGATCCCAGCAGCGTGACACCCGCAGGATGGCGCGCATTCATGATTTGCAACCTTGCCGGATAGCCCTGTGCAATATCATAAGGACAGCCACAGAAGACCGATCAGAAACACGGGCGCCGCCGCGACCAGGCTGTCGATGCGATCAAAAATCCCGCCATGCCCCGGAATGATATGGCCACTGTCCTTGATGCCGCTCTGGCGCTTCATCAGACTTTCAAGCAGATCCCCCGCGACTGAAAACATCACCGTCAGCAGCGCAACCATCATGAAGGCCAGCGTCCACTGCAGCGAATAACTGAAGAACCAGCCGGCAATTGCGGCAAACAACAGGCTCGAGAGCAAACCGCCGTAAACACCCTCCAGTGTTTTACCGGGGCTGATCGCGGGAGCCAGTTTCCTGTGACCCCACTGACGTCCCGCAAAATACGCACCGATATCTGCCAGCCACACAAGCACCAGCAGCATCAGCGTCAATGTCGGTCCGCGCTCGCCGTTAGCGTGCAAGCTGCTCAGTGCCGCCCATGCCGGCAGGATCACCAGTGCACCGGCCAGCATCTTCAGGCTGCTGCTCAGCAACGAGGCTTGCGCAAGGAATGCGGGTTGCGACAACCACAACAAGGCACACAGCCACCACATGAATGCCAGCAGCAGCAGCGGCTTGATCAGGGACTCAAGACCCGAGCGCCACAACAACCACATCAACACGGCGAGCGCGCAGGTGTAAATGATCCGGGCAGTGATCGTCCCCAGCGGAACCAGGTGGCTCCACTCCCAGGCACCTGCCAGCAGGACGGCGCCGAGGATCGCCGAGAACAGCGGATTATCCAGAAACAGCACCCCGCAGACGACCAGTGGCACCATAACGAGCGCAGAGATAATGCGCAGTTTAAGCACCTTTTTGCTGCTCCACCTGTTCGCCGGTACGGCCGAAACGGCGCTGCCGGTTTGCATACCATAACAGCGCCGTGTCCAGTTCCTTTGCATCAAAGGCCGGCCACAACACATCGGTAAAATACAGTTCGGTATACGCCAGCTGCCAGAGCATGAAATTGCTGATACGACGCTCACCGCCGGTGCGTATAAACAGGTCAGGCGGCGGCAATTCGGACAGCGCCACTTCAGCGGCGATGACATCCTGGGTGATATCCTGCGGTGAGAGCTCACCGGCCTGTATGCGTGTGGCGATCGTCCTGACGGCCTGGCTGATGTCCCACTGCCCGCCGTAGTTGGCTGCAATCACCAGCTGCAGCCGTGAATTACCGCGGGTTTCATGCTCCGCCCCTGCAATCAGGTAACGAAGCTTCTCCGAAAATGCGCTGCGATCACCGATGAAGCGCAGCCGCACACCGTTCCTGTTGAGCGACGCCACCTCCTTTTTGAGGGTCTGCACGAACAGGTCCATGATCAGGCCGACCTCCTCGCTGGGACGTCGCCAGTTTTCGCTGCTGAACGCAAACAGTGTCAGCACCTCTATGTGCCTGTCGATGCAGGTCTCAACCACCCGGCGAACCGACTTCACTCCTTCACGATGTCCCACATAACGCGGCAGCAGTCGTGCACGCGCCCAGCGACCGTTACCATCCATGATGATGGCAATATGCCGCGGCAAACTGTCGGTTATGCTGTCAGGTGCCATCGATACAAACCTGGCGTCTAGATTTCCATGAGTTCGGATTCTTTGGCCTCGAGCACTTTATCAACCCCGGCAACATGCGCGTCCGTCAATTTCTGGATAGCTTCCTGCGCCTTGCGCTCGTCGTCTTCGGATATCTCCTTTTCCTTCAGCAGTTCCTTGAAATCACTGTTGGCATCGCGCCTGATATTGCGTATCGCCACCTTGGCCGCCTCGCCGTCTTGGCGCACGACCTTGACCAGTTCACGGCGGGTCTCCTCGGTCAACGGCGGCATCGGGATGCGGATGACGGTGCCGGCCGTTGCGGGGTTCAGGCCCAGGTCGGATTTCAGAATGGACTTCTCGATGGGCTGTACCATGGTTTTCTCCCAAGGAGTCACTGTCAGGGTACGCGCATCCTCAACACCGATATTGGCAACCTGCGAGATGGGTACACTGGATCCGTAGTAATCGACTACCAGGTGGTCCAGCAGACTCGGATGCGCACGGCCGGTACGCACCTTGGTAAGTGTTTGCTTGAACGCCTCGATACTCTTGTCCATGCGCACACCGGCATCCTTCAGTATTTCCTCTATCATCAATCAGTTCTCCTGCTGGACCAGAGTTCCAACATCCTGCCCATCAACGATCCGGCCGAGGTGACCGGCTTCAAAAACGTTAAACACACGCAACGGCATGGCATGCTCGCTGCACAGCACCAGCGCCGTCGCGTCCATGACGCCAAGCTTCTGTGCCAGCGCAGCGTCATAACTGATGCGCCGGTAGAGTGTGGCATCAGGATGCGTGACCGGATCGGCGCTGTAGACACCATCAACCTTGGTCGCCTTCAACATGATATCCGCACCGATTTCTAGCGCCCGCAAACTGGCAGCAGAGTCCGTGGTAAAGAAAGGATTACCGGTTCCCGCGGCAAAGATGACAACCCGGCCTGCCTGCAGGTGCCGGATCGCCTCGCGTGTGTTGTACGACTCGCAAACCTGGTTCATGGCCAGGGCCGACATCACGCGACAGTGCGTGCCGGCCTTTTCCAGCGCATCCTGCATAGCCAGTGCATTGATGACCGTCGCCAGCATCCCCATATGATCGCCGCTGACACGGTTCATGCCCTGCGCGGCCATGCCGGCACCGCGGAGAATATTACCGCCACCGATGACCAGGCCCAGTTGCACCCCCTGGCTAACCACCGTATGAATCTCCTCAGCCAGTCGCTGCAGCACCTGCGGGTCTATACCATGGCTGTCCTGCCCCATCAGGGCCTCACCACTGAGCTTCAGCAATAACCGTTTATACAGCATGGATATTCCTTTTATTTCAGTATCTTGCAGTCAACACCAGACAGACATGATGCGCCCAGCATTGTCTAACTTTTTCCCCGGGATTGCCATAAAAAACGGGGTCGAAAATCGACCCCGTGCTGTGCATACGCGTTCGTGGCATGGCCAATAACTGCAATTGAAGCCGTCCTGGATCAACCACCCTTGACCTGCGCCATCACCTCATCCGCAAAGTTCTCGTTTTTCTTCTCGATACCCTCACCGAGCTCGATACGCTCGAAGCGTACCACGCGCGCGCCGGCCTGCTGCAACAGTTTGCCGACGGTCTGGTCCGGGTCCTTGACGAAGGCCTGGCCCAGCAGGGTAATCTCGCTCAGGTACTTGCGGATTCTGCCGCTGATCATTTTTTCAATGATATCATCCGGTTTGCCGCTTTCGCGCGCCTGCGCCGTGAAGATATCACGCTCCGTGGCAATCATTTCCTCCGGCACCTGGTCCTCGGACACACATACCGGTCGCGGGTCATGCGCGGCAATATGCATCGCCAGGTCCCGGCCCAGTGATTCATCAGCGCCGGCAACATCCACCAGTACGCCAATGCGTACCCCGTGACGGTAGCTGGCGATGGGGTTGTCACTTTCAATACGGATAAAGCGCCGCACGCTAATATTCTCTCCAATGGCCGCAATCAGTGCCTTGCGGGCATCCTCAACCGTGGTGGCATCACCCGCCCTGAGGGGCATCGCCAGCAGCGCATCCAGGTCTGCCGGATTATCCTGCAGCACGCGTTTCGCAATGGCCGCCGCAAAGTCCTGGAAATCAGCCTTCTTGGCAACAAAATCGGTTTCGCAGTTGACCTCGACGATGGCGGCCGTCTTGTTGTCATCAGCCATCTCGATAACGACCAGCCCTTCCGCAGCAATACGCCCCGCCTTCTTGTCCGCCTTGGCAAGTCCTGTCTTGCGTAATGCATCGATGGCTGCATCCATATCGCCAGCGGCATCGACCAGTGCCTTTTTACATTCCATCATGCCGGAACCGGTACGTTCGCGCAGCTCTTTTACCAGCGCAGCTGTAATAGCCATATCTGTATCCTCGTGTGTATTTTCGCCCGCACTACTTGCTGTTGAGAAGAAGTTGCAGCAGGCAGGTTATGATTTCTTGCCTGCCTCTTCATCCGTTGCGGTCTCTGCAGAATCCGGCGCGGGCGATTCTGCCACTGCCTCTTCAACAGCAGCCCCTTCCGGGGCAGCCTCTTCCGGGGCGGTCTCTGCAGAATCCGGCGCGGGTGATTCTGCCACTGCCTTTTCAACAGCAGCCTCTTCCGGGGCGGCCTCCTTGGCAGGCGCCTTCTTCTTCACAGTCACCTTGCTGGCAGTTTTCTTCTTCGCCGCCGCCTTTTTCCTTGCAGGCCGGGTAGCGCCGGTCTCGTCAAGCTCAATGAATTCATCAGAGGATTCTGCAACCGCGTGTGCGACACTCAGCCTGCCGGTTTCAATGGCATTGGCAGCCGCCTCGACATACAGCTTGATGGCCCGAATGGCATCGTCATTACCGGGAATGACATAGTCGATACCCTCGATTGAGTTATTGGTATCGACGATACCGACAACGGAAATCCCCAGTTTCCTGGCTTCGCTGATCGCAATTTTTTCATGGCCGACATCGACGACAAACATGACTTCCGGAATGCCGCGCATGTTCTTGATGCCACCAAGACTGCGTTCCAGCTTATCCATCTCACGCTTCAGCATGAGGCGTTCTTTCTTGGTAATTTTTTCAAACGATCCGTCTTCAGACATGGTCTCCAGGTCTTTCAGACGCTTGATTGATGCGCGTACGGTCTTGTAGTTGGTCAGCATGCCGCCAAGCCAGCGGTGATTCACATAGGGCATGCCGCAGCGCGATGCATTCTCCATGATAATCTGCTGCGCGGATCGCTTGGTACCGACAAACAATACGGTACGGCCATTGGCAACCAGGCTACTGAGGTAATTCATGGCCTCATCGAAGAGCGGCAGCGTCTTCTCGAGGTTGATAATATGGATCTTGCCGCGTTCACCGAAGATATAGGGGGCCATCTTCGGGTTCCAGTAACGGGTCTGGTGGCCAAAATGCACGCCAGCTTCCAGCATCTGGCGCATGGTGACGTCTGTCATCTGTATTACTCCAATGTTCAGGGTTAGGCTTCCATGTACCCCAAAACAACAACCCGGTTGCCTGCGCGGTAATGACCTGCAGCCAACCAGGCACCCTGCTGCCTGTGCCGGTACATGTGTGGATTTTGCAAAGTGCCTATATCATAGAAGTGCACTTAACAAGCCCGCCTTTATACCATACACTCCCTGCTGCGACAATCTGGACGGACGTCGCCATGGCTTGTACAGCTGCGCCCCTCTATGATAATCAGGACCTTAGATGCCAGTCTCTATAAAAACACCCGACGAGATCGAGAAGATGCGCGTTGCCGGGCGGCTTGCAGGTGAAGTCCTGCAGATGATCCGGCCGCATGTCCAGGCCGGCATCAGCACCAGCGAACTGGACCGCATCTGTCACGATTATATTGTCAATGTGCAACAGGCGATTCCCGCGCCGCTCAATTACCGCGGTTTTCCGAAGTCGATCTGCACCTCGGTCAACCATGTTATTTGCCACGGTATTCCGGGTGACAAGGTGCTGAAGAAAGGCGATCTCCTGAATATCGACATCACCGTCATCAAGGACGGCTTTCACGGCGATACCAGCAAGATGTTTTTTGTCGGCGAGACCAGCGTGGCGGCTGCACGGCTGGCCCGCATCAGCCATGAGTGCATGAAAATCGGCATTGACCTGGTCAGGCCCGGCACCCGGCTCGGCGATATTGGCCATGCCATCCAGCGACATGCCGAAGCAAATCACTGTTCCATCGTGCGTGAATATTGCGGTCACGGTATCGGCCGTGAATTTCATGAAGATCCGCAAGTGCTGCACTACGGCAAGCCGGGTACCGGCATGGCACTGGAGCCCGGCATGACCTTCACCATCGAGCCCATGGTCAATGCCGGCAAGCGTTACACCAAACTGCTTCCCGACGCATGGACCGTTGTCACCAAGGACCACAGCCTGTCGGCCCAGTGGGAGCACACCATCCTGGTCACGGACAGCGGCCACGAGGTACTGACCTGCCTGCCCGGTGATGACATCTAGCAACCCCACTTCCAGCGAACCCGTGGCCGCCGCCGGCGAGGCCACGGACGCGGCTACCTTTGAATCCTGGTTCAGACTGCACAGCCTTGACGAATACCATGACAGCGACGTCGTACCACTGACGCTGTACAAGGATTGCCTGTTGCACGGCAACCGGCAACTCGCGGAAAAATTCACGCAGGGGGCCAGCGTGCCGACCCTGATCCATGCCCGCTCGTGGCTGGTTGACCAGGTACTGCGGCGCGCCTGGCCGTATTTCCTGGGAAGCGCGGAGGACAAGCTGGCGCTGGTTGCAGTGGGGGGATACGGCCGCAGCGAACTGATGCCCGGCTCGGATATTGATCTGCTGGTGCTGCTCCCCGATGCTGACAATAACCGCTACGACCAGAAGATCACGCAGTTGCTGGCTTTTCTCTGGGATATCGGTCTTGAGGTCGGGCACAGCGTGCGCAGCATCAATGATTGCGTCGAACAATCGCTGGCTGATATTACCGTGGTCACCAACCTCATGGAGGCACGCTTGCTGGCCGGGTCGGCAAGCCTGTTCCGGCGCATGCAACAACGTACCGGCCCCTCTGAAATCTGGAACAGCCGCGATTTTTTCGAGGTGAAGCACCAGGAACAGCGCGCCCGTCACAACCGCTATCACAACTCCGCCTACAACCTGGAACCTAATATCAAGGAGAGCCCGGGTGGCTTGCGCGATATCCAGATGATTGCCTGGGTCGCCAACCGGCATTTCGGCACCGCCTCGCTGGACGAACTGGTAGAGCGTGAATTCCTGACCCGGGAGGAATATCAAACCCTCATCAAGGGACGCGAGCTGTTATGGAGCATTCGCTTCGCACTGCACATCCTCACCGCTCGCGGTGAAGACCGCCTGTTATTCGACTACCAGCGCACACTGGCTGAAAGCTTTGGCTTTCACGACGATGAAAACCGGCTGGGTGTTGAAGCCTTTATGAAGCAGTACTACCGCACCATCATGGGATTGAGCCGCCTCAATGAAATGCTGCTGCAACTGTTCCAGGAAAACATCCTGCACCCGGAAGGTCCGGGAGAACCGCTTGCCATCAACAAGCGTTTCCAGAGTCGCAACGGTTACATCGAGATCAGCCATGAACAGGTATTTCGAAACCAGCCATTCGCACTGCTGGAGATTTTTCTGCTGCTGGAACAACACCCGGAACTGAAAGGGGTGCGCGCCGGCACCATTCGTGCCATTCGCCAGAACCGTCACCTTGTCAATGACGACTTCCGCAATGACATACGGTCACGCAGCCTGTTCATGGAAATCATTCGCCAGCCCCGGGGGATCACCCACCAGCTGCGACGCATGAATACCTACGGCATTCTCGCCGCCTATTTGCCGGCATTCGAGAATATTGTCGGACTGATGCAATACGACCTGTTTCATATCTACACCGTCGATGAACATATACTGACGCTGGTGCGCAACCTGCGTCGCTTTACCGTGCATGAATACGCACTTGAGTTTCCGCTCTGCAGCCACATCGTTTCCACCCTTCCCAAACCGGAACTGCTCTACCTGGCCGGCCTGTTTCATGATATTGCCAAGGGCCGCGGCGGCGATCACTCGGAACTCGGTGCCGCAGACGCCGCCGCCTTCTGCAGTCAGCATGATCTCAGCGACTACGATACCGGGCTGGTGACATGGCTGGTGGCAAACCACTTATTGATGTCCTCGACATCACAGCGTGAAGACATCAGTGACCCGGTCGTCGTCAATCGTTTTGCCAAGCGCATCAAGGACACCGTACACCTGGACTATCTTTACCTGTTGACGGTGGCGGACATCCGGGCCACCAACCCGGAATTGTGGAACAACTGGAAAGATGCCCTGCTGAAACAACTCTACTACAACACGCGGCGTGCATTGCAACGCGGCCTGCAGGACCCGATGGAACGCGCAGAGCATATCCAGCAGGTGCAGCAGCAGGCCGTGAAAGAACTGGGTGAACTGACCCCGGCGATCATGGATCTCTGGGAGAAACTCGGCGATGAGTATTTTCTGCGCCATGCGCCTGAACAGGTTGCACATCACAGTCGATTGCTGCTGAATAATGCGGACAACAACACACTGGTCGATATTCAGCCACTGGGGGCACACGGCGGCACTGAAATATTTATCTTTGCACCCGCCGAGGACGAACAGTTCAGCCGCGTTACCGCGGTACTCGACCGGCTCGGACTGAACGTCGTCGATGCCGGCATCATCACCACGCAGGACAACAAGGCGCTCGACACCTTTCACGTACTGGAGGATTCCGGCTCCCCCGTTAGCGGCGACCTGCGGCTCGATGAAATAAGGGACGCCCTGCTGACGGTGATCAATGCCGGCAAGCACAGAACCTGGAATATATCCCGCCGCGCACCGCATCTGTACCGGCAT
>JBATFE010000089.1:0-9241 GCA_049664445.1 Gammaproteobacteria bacterium | reverse complement strand
GTCGTTCCCCCACCTGCCCGGCAATGGCAGCGATATAGGGGCGGGTTTCCTCCCTGTCCTGGTTGATGAGTTGCATCATAAACAGAAAAAAGGCCAGCAGGATTCCCTGGAAGACAATGTAGAGCCGAATCAGGGGCAGCCGTTCCCGCACAGTCCAGCCGTATGTCCACAGCCCCCCCAGCAGCAAAATCCCCCCAAGGATGTAGCGCAGCCATTGCCCCAGACTGGCCAGATAGGGGGCGGCCTCCTTTGAACGGTCCGGACCCAGCCATGCCGCCAGCGCGTCCCGGGCCGGCTCTGCAGTGAGGATCTGCGGAACGAGGGCAAGTAGCAGCAACAGGAACAGCGCCACCCCGCCGGTTACCAGAAACACCCGTCGCAGAGAGCGGGTCCGGATCGTCAGGCTGAGGTAGCCGGCCACGAGCCAGGCCGCCGCCGGGTAGAGCGGCAGGATGTAATCACTGCGCTTGATCCCGGAGAGGGAGAAGAAGACCAGTATCCAGAGAATGTAGACCAGCAGCAGGCCGTCCACGCCGGATCGTCTGGCGCGGTCGCGGATCACCTGGTAGATGATCACGGGCATGAACAGTACCCAGGGGAAGAAGCCCCACAGGAAGTGCGCCAGGTACTGCCAGCCGGGGTGCCGCTGGAAGGTCGTGAACTGCAGCCCGCTGAACAGGTTACCAAAACGTGACAGGTTCTCCTCGAGGATGAACCAGCGAAAGAAACGACCCTCGGTGATGATGGAGGCGTAAACAAACCAGGGCAGCGTGAGCACCAGAAACAGCAGCATACCCCTGCCGAGGAAAACCCTGGAGAGTTCGCGGAAGGCACCCTGCAACAACAGGAACAGAAACACAGGGACACCGGTAATGATGAAGCCCACCGGCCCCTTGGTCATCACGGCCAGAGCGGCCGCGACGAAAAACAGGTAGTAGCCGTGATTCCGCCCTCCCGCCGCCCGCTCGGGGGACACCCAGTAGCCGGCGAAAGACACGATCGCGGAAAAGGCGAGCAGACAGAGCATCAGGTCCATGCGCGCCATTTGCGCCATCCCGATCACCTTGGGACTGGTCACCAGGATGGCGGCGGCCAGTATCGCCGGGATCCGCAGGCCACCCCGGGGCAAGCTTCGGAACAGCAGCATGAGCAGCACCAGGCTGACCAGTGCAGGCAGGCGGGCAGCCAGTTCCCAATGCGCTCCGGTCAGGGACCGGGCCAGACCGATGGTCCAGTAATAAAGGGGCGGTTTGTCGTAGTCCTCCGCACCATTCATGTGGTTGACGCCCCAGTCACCGAGCAGCAGGAACTGCCGGGCGATCTCGGCGGACTCCGCCTCCAGGGTCCCATTCAGCGCCCTGACAGAAGCCTGCCAGACAACCACCCCGACCAATAACAGGATGATCGCCAGCGGAATGATGGCCGGATAACCGGAGCGGTCGTCAGAAGAGGCGGTGGAGTCGCCTGAAAAGGGTCGCTGGCTTGTCATGGATGCGGGCTATTTAAAAGGGATGCCGTTGCAGTCCCTGCTGCTTGCCGCGCAATTCTAGCAGCTGAATGGCTCCATACAAGCGCCCGCCGGTTTTGCCGACCTGTTGCCCGGGTAATGCAGCCAGTCTCTGTCCGGAAATATAAAACACTCGCCAAGCCGCAAAGGCGCCATGAAAAATACTGGTGTGTATTTATAACAAGGACTCATGCCTTTGCGATCTTTGCGATCTTTGCGGCTTGGCGAGAGAAATTACGGAGATTATGAATAGTGACCAGATCGGTCACGTGGTCAGGCGTCGATAGATGTCCGACACCTTCAACGGCAACTTGCGCACCTCGTCGATCACGGTGTAATTCACGGCACCGTACATATGCGGCAGGTAGTCGCGCGCCTCGGTGTCGATGGTGATGCAAAAGGAATGGATGCCGGTGCGCTTTGCCTCGATCAGGGCCTGGCGGGTATCCTCGATACCATAGGCGCCACGATAGGTGTCGTAGTCATCGGGCTTGCCATCGGACAGCGTGATCAGCAGCTTGGTACGTGCCTCGACTTCATTCAGCAGATGCGACAGATGCCGGATGGTCACACCCATGCGGGTGTAGTCCTTCGGCTGGATGGCGCTGATGCGGCCACGCACTGTGTCATCGTAGTGTTCGTCGAAGCGCTTCACCCGGTAGACTTCACAGCGCTTGCGTGTCATGCCGGAAAAACCGTAGATCGCATAGCGGTCCCCGAGTATCTCCAGCGATTCGCACAACAGCACCAGCGCCTCGCGCTCGGCATCATTGATCCAGCCCTTGGTGGAACCGCTCATATCGACCATGAACATCACCGCGATATCGCGTTCCAGCTTGTGCATCTTGGTGAACACACGCTCGGACATTTCCAGACCCATAGTTGTGTCGGCCCAGGACTCGACCAGGGCATCGATGTCGACGTTGTCGCCATAGGGTTGCTTCTTCAGCAGCTTGTCTTCGCCGCGCAGTGCCTCGAAGGTGCGGCGCAGGTGCCCGGCGAGGCCACGGTACTTGTTGAGGGTATCAGCGACGAAGCTGTCGTCTTGCGGACTGACCTCGAGTTCACGCAGTACCGTCCAGTTCTTGCGGTAATGCTGGCGCTCGTAGTCCCACTCGTTGTACAGGAACGCACCCTCCTCATGGTAGGTGCCTTTCCACACGTCCTCGACACTGCGTTCACCCACGTCATCTGCAATATAGGCGCCGTCACCGGCCGCATACAAATATTCTTCCGGTATTTCGCCAAGGTCCTGAAAGATGGAGGCCATGGTGCCCTTGACGTTATCCGGCGGCGCGATCGGTTTGCCATCGAGCTCCATTTCAAATGTCATGCCATTCGCATCGTCTTTCGACTCGACCTCGCGCAACTCAAACGGCAAACGGCGCTCGGTAGCTGCCTCGCCGTCGGCCTGCTCATCCTCACCTGTCCCATCAAGCGCCTCTTCAACATCCAGCAACTCCTGCTCGAGTCGCAGCAGGTGCAGGCGAAACAACTGCTTGTCGGCCGCAATACGCGCGGCGCGCACCCTGGCCACCGCCTCCGGTCGCATCACACCCTGGTAGATCGTGCCGGCAGGCACGGGGCTGTCGGCAAGACGCTGCAGCCACAGCAGCGTGTCCTCGACACCGGCATCCGCCTGTGAAAGCCGTTCCGCGGCTGCCAGCCAGTCGCCCTGCAGCTGCTGCTCACTGTCTTCGCGAAAGCGCACGATGTGCCGGTACACACCGGGCAGTGTGTCGCGGATACGTGCATCCAGCCGCAACGTTTCCAGTGCATGGAAACGGATCACTGCCGCCTCGGGATCGACATAGCGGCCAAACACCTGCTGTGACTCGATGCGCCAGCTACCGAACCAGGTCTGCGCCCACTGGTGCACCAGCATTACCTTGTAGAGCTGAAAGTTGTCCTCGCGCTCCGCATAACGGTTGACGCTGGCAGGCAGAAAGATGGTTTCGGTATCGGTATAACAGTGCTCGGCGCATTCAATCTTCAGGCGGCGTCCATTGAGGCCCTGCACGAACATCTCCAGCACATTGACGACATCCTCAAAGGCCACGCCGGTGGTGCGTGCCTTGTGGGCAAGGGCAAAACGCTCAACGTCCCGGAACGCGACTACCGCTGGATGCAAACCGCGGGTGTCATAGATGTCCATGCATGACAGTAACCACGCCTCCACACCCTCGGCATCCATCAACCGTAACGCCGGACACACATGCGAGGCAAAATTCAGTGCCATACCGGAACTGGTTCGCGCCACTATACTGACCCAGTGCAACACGAAATCCTGCTGTTCACGCGGGAACCCGGCGAGTGCGCGTGCCGGCTCCTCGGCCGCACCCAGTGAGATCATGTGGATATCGAGGCGCTCCTCTAGCTGCGCAGCCGTCAGTGGCAGGCCACCGCTTTGCAGAAACTCGGTTTCGTCATACCAGCGCGCCGCCACACCGGCCGGCAATACACGGCCATCACGGCTACTGACACCGAGCTGCAACGGCTCGATGGTGCAACCGGGCAGCGCCTCGCGCAGCAACTGCCCAAGCCCCTCGGCCTTCCACTGCGTGGCACCGCTATCCGTCGACAACCAGACACCGAGACATTGTTTCGTGACCAGGCGTGGCAGATATTTCACCAGCTTCGCCATGTCCACCTCGCGGTCCCACATCTGGCCCTTCGGTCCGTGACCCACAGGGGGTATTGGCAAAATGATCACATCAAAGCGTTGCTGGCGGCGCAGCAGTTCCTCGACATAGTCGATGACATCGTCGCGCACAAACTCGACATGACCCGCACCGGCTTGCGCACGGCTCAGGGCAAGCATCTCTTCGCTGGCATCGACGTGCACCACGGAGGCGCCTGCCCGCAGGGCCTGCGACGTGACATAGCCATTGCCGGCAAACAGGTTCAGAACGCGGATATCTTCAAGGTCATAGCAGCCCTCGATACGCTGTCGCACCCATTCGCCACAGAGAATATCGCGGCCGTGCAAGCCGACACGACCGCGGGCATCGAGACGGCAGATGACCTGCTGGTCACCGAGGCTGACCGTCCACTCGCGTGGCAATCCACTGCGGGTCGGTTCCCAGTGCCGCTGCACGCCGACATCGGCGACATAGATCCAGTCGGCATCCCAGTGCGCGCTGGCCGGCGTACCGCTGGCGAGACGGTCCGGACTTTCCACCAGGCAGTCACCCCAGCGCTCCAGCTTGCGGCCGGCCCCGAAATCGATGAGTTCATAATCACCCAGCGGCGTCTGCACCCGTGCATCACGGCTGTCGGCTTCGGAAACGATGGGGAGCTGGACCATGGAGGCTTAAACGGTAGTGAATTTTTCCCTGCATTCACACTTCGGGCTGCCCGTTATGCGTTCGACACGCTGTGCGCTTATGCCCCGCTTTTGCGGGATTGATGGCTGCGTGCTCAAGGCGTCGGGGCAGCTAATACCTGCTCGCTCAGCTGCAACCCTTGGGTCGAGGCAGACCGGCGATCTTGTTGGCGCATTTGATCAGGCCGGTAGGAAACAGCGAATAGAGATATTTCTGATCACTGCGGTCCTTTCCATACAGGTTCTTCATCAACTTGGAAAACGCACGTGGCTCGCACACCGTACCATTTTCATGGAAATACTCACGTGCCAGATTGATCACATCCCAGTGTTCCTGGGTGAGCTCGTCTATCTTCTCGTTTTTTGCAATCTGCCGCGCCAGCTGCTCGCTCCACTCATCCAGATTCTCCAGCCAGCCAGCTTCGCTCAACTGGATCGTCTTGCCATCAACCACTGCTTCCATTGTTTTCGCCTCAAGTCATTAATCAGGTTTGGTGCAAGGGGATATTACTACGTTCTGGATATTCATGAGTCCCTCGCATAAATAGGGTTTAACGCCAGACGGGTGGCAAGAATCACGCAACAAAGGCAGTCGCTCTGTATTTCCTGTTTGCAGCAGAAATGATTTTCTCTGACACCGATTCCTGCATACCTGCAGCAAGGGTGACGTGTCCGCCCCTCATTGATTTGTCTTAAGTTTCAGTTACGAATGCCGTAATCCCCTATGTCTTCGCGTGCATGCATGCAGCTGTGTGTGCATGAAAAAGAAATTGCCCAGGGATGCACATTGCAACTTCAATCTAAAATTCTGTTGCTGCTGATACCGCTGATTGTCGTACCCATCCTGGTACTGGGCTGGATGGCCTACAGCCTGCTCCTTGAAGATGCTCATGACCGTACCCGGCAACAGATGGCAACCCTGCTCGAACAGATTGAGTCACAGACCGAAACACAGTTACGTACCGCCCGCGCCAATGCCAGCCTGTTTGCCAGTACCTCACTGATCGAACAATACACAAGGACACCGGCATCATCCCTGCATGGACACGAGCTGGAACAGCAGGTCATGGAACTGCTGTTCAATTACCAGCTCGCCTATCCGGAATATTATGAAATTCGCATCCTCACACGCGACGGCAAGGAGCAGTTGAGATCGGTACTGGGCAAGGATACCAATGTAACAAAGGACGAGTCATCGAGCAGCTATTTTATAGAGGCCAGCAATAATCCCGACATCATCTACACCACATTTTTTCGTAACCCGGACAACAACCAGCCAGTGTTACTGACCAGCAAACCGTTATACCTGCCCGACAAAAACGGGACTATTGAGGAAAAATCACTTTACGGCTACTTGATGCTGACCATCGATCTGGGCTTTCTGGAACAGCATGCCAGCAACAGTAGTTCAGACGGGCATGGTGAAATCTTTTTCACCGATGGTGATGGCACCATCATGTTCCATCCCTCCACCGCAATGATTGGAAATAAGTTACCTGCCGAACTGTTCAACAAAGCCAAACAACATGCCGATGGAAAAACCGGTATAGACGGGCAGTACAAGGGCAAAGATGGTTATTTCCAGTCCATCAGACTGCATGATCGGGTGTACGCTTTTATTGTTCACAATGAAGATGAAATGCTGGCCAGGAGCATCCATCTGGGATGGACTGTAACCATAATCACACTCATTGCCATCGTGCTGGCGACTACTATCCTGTTCGGCGTCTTCAATAAATTACTTGTCAAACCCATCCGCAAACTCGGAAAGGCTGCCAGGGAAATTGGTCGTGGTCATGTACTTACATCCATTGATATCAATTCCAGTGACGAAATCGGCAAACTGGCCACAGCATTCCGGGAAATGGGAGAGAATCTGCATTTTCAGCATGAACAGGTGCGATACGTAGCCTACCATGACAGCCTCACCGGTCTCCCCAACCGGTTGATGTTCATGGACTACCTGAACAGGGCGACAACAGAGGCGCGACGCGACCTGCAGGGCCTGGCCTTGCTGTTCCTTGATATCGACAACTTCAAACGCATCAACGACACCCTCGGCCACCATTCCGGTGACAAGCTACTGGAGGCTTTTTCCGACAGGCTGTCAAAACAATTGCGGGGAACAGATATCATTTCCCACGTCACCGAGGAAAATGCCTCAAGGGTACTTGCACGGCTGGCAGGCGATGAATTCATCATTCTGCTGCCGCGGGCCAGGGGGGTCACCGATGCACAAAAAGTTGCCAGCCGTATACTCAAGTCGCTCTCTAAACCCTTTATCATCCGCAGCCAGGAATTGCACATCAGCACCAGTATCGGCATCGCCATGTACCCGGACGATGGCATCACGGCAGGCGCACTTCTGAAGCATGCCGATATAGCCATGTACCACGCCAAGAAACTGGGACGAAACAACTTCCAGTTTTACTCCAAAAAGTTTAATGAAGAATCGGCTGAAAAACTGAAGATAGAAAACAGGCTGCGTCATGCACTGGAAAACAACACGCTGGAATTGCATTACCAGCCACAGGTCAATCTCGTCACGGGACAGATTTCGGGTGTAGAGGCACTGTTGCGCTGGGAAGACCCTGAACTGGGCAAGGTGTCGCCGGCTGTCTTTGTACCCATTGCCGAGGAATATGGCCTGATTGTGGCAATAAGCGAGTGGGTCATTAACGAGGCCTGTCGCCGGGCGCAAAAATGGATCACGACACTTAACCTGACTGTTACCATGTCAATCAATATTTCTGCCGTGCATTTTAATGGCGACACCCTGGAATCGACAATTGCAAGGGCACTCAGGGCCAGTGGTCTGAATCCCAGGCATCTGGAACTGGAACTCACGGAAACCAGTATCCTGCAAGACCTGAACCAGGCTACCGAAACTCTCGAAACCTTCAAGAACATGGGTTTGCAACTGGCACTGGACGACTTCGGAACCGGCTACTCGTCACTCAGTTACCTCATGAAACTACCCTTTGACAAGCTGAAGATTGACCAGAGCTTTATCTTCAACCTGAAGGCAGAGACCAAGGGCACCGCGATCGTTGCGGCCATCATCAGCATGTCCCACAGCCTCGGCATGAAAGTCATTGCAGAGGGTGTGGAGCAGCAAGAACATATGCAGATGCTGCTGCAGATGCACTGTGACCAGGTACAGGGATATTACATCTCCCGTCCGCTGACTGCAGACCAGTTCGAGGATTTCGTCAGGCACAGAAACAAGGCATTCGCGTAAGCCACACACCAGGTACACGTAACACCCGCCTTTATAAAACAACCCTGCCGCATACACAGCGCGGATCTGTTGATACCGTCCAAAATGCAGGCTGTATCCCGCGGTTATGACTCTACCTTGGCACCATCACCTTCCATGGTCGAAATTTTCAAACCACCCGGGTTGCACATAACAAAGGCACAGTCATCATCATGACTGGTGCTACAATGCGCACACTGGCAACAGTCGCCTTCAAGGATCTTTCCGGGCAGTGCAACCCGACACAAGGCATGCCTGCGAATTTTTCGCGGCCTGATAGAGAACAGACAGCGGACAGACATACATGAAATTTCTTCTTGCCCTGCTGATCGTCGCCCTGGTCGCGGCCGGCCTGCTCTTCATCAGCGTCGATCAACAACCTGGCGACGAGCAACCCGGCGACGAGGCGGTAACGGGCCTGCCCTGGCAAATCGACAGACTGCCGGGCGGGGTTACGCGGGTGTTTGGCATCACACTCGGGCAGACCACGTTGGGTGAGGCCATCGAGTTGATGGGCGACGATATGAAACTCGCGATCATCGCGGCACCGCACGAGAGCGGTACAGTGGAGGCCTATTACAGCCACCATTCAGTCGGCCCGATCACGGGCAAGATGATCCTGGTGCTGGATATCGCACCCGATGCGATCGCACCCTTGCGGGAACGTGCGTTTCAGGACGGCGGGACACGCAGGTATCACCTGCATCCCGACGACCTCCCGGTTGCCTACCGGGCGCCGGTCAGGGTCATAAACTTTCTGCCAAGCTTCAACCTGGATGAGGACATCGTGCAGGCCCGTTTCGGCGTGCCCGCCGAGATCATGCAGATTGATGAACAACAGCAACACTGGTTTTACCCGGACAAGGGGCTGGACCTCATCCTCAACGTGGATGGCAAGGAAGTCCTGCAATACCTGCGACCGGATGAATTCAGCACACACCGCGCCGGGTTACAATCCTTACCCGCAAGCGGCGAATAAGCCGGACCACACAAGGGGACAGGCTCCTGTCGCGCGGTGTTTGCCTGTCCCTGTTATCGAGGCAGGCACATCCGGCCGGTGACGACACAAGCGCCTGACGGCACAGGGTATATATGAACGCTGCTCGCCCTGCATCCCGGGCAGCCGCTCAGTACGGATGGAAAATGCTTG
>JBATFE010000088.1:0-13006 GCA_049664445.1 Gammaproteobacteria bacterium | reverse complement strand
CCGCGGTGAGCCCGTCCATCACGGGCATGCGCACATCCATGAAGACGATGTCCGGAATCTGTTCGGCGATCCGCTGCAGCGCCTCGGCGCCACTACTCGCCATGGTTACCTCGACACCGGTGCGTTCGAGGAGCCCACTGAGGACTTCGCGATTGTCCTCTACATCATCGACCACAAGGGCCCGCACCCGGTAGGGTTCCGCCAGTCGGCAAAACCGACCCTTCTGTTCACTCTTGAGTATCAGGTCACCCTCGGCAGGCGGTAAATCCAGCTCAAAGCGAAAACAACTCCCTTCACCCTGGCTCGACTCCAGTCTCAATGAGCCGCCCATGAGCTCGATATGGCGCTTGGTGATTGCCAGACCGAGGCCGGTGCCGCCCTTGGCCTCACCCTCTTCAGCCTGCTGGAAAGGCTCGAAGATGCGTTTCTGCGACTCTTCAGTGATGCCGGGGCCGGTATCCTCGATACTGAATGTGCAACGCTGGCCAAGCTGTTCTACCTTGAGACTGATGACTCCCCGGTCGGTGAATTTGACCGCGTTGCCCAGCAGGTTGATTAACACCTGGCGCAGCTTGCGATCATCGGCCCGGACCGCTCGCTCTCCGATGTGCACGTCCTCACGCCAGGTGAGCCCTTTCTGCTCACAGCGCATCGCAAACATCCCGGAGACGTCCTCTGTCAAGTCACCCAGGTCGAAATCACGGGAATCCAGTTCCATGGCACCTGCCTCGATCTTCGAAAGATCAAGGATGTCGTCGATGAGACTGATAAGATGGTTGCCCGCCGAGTGGATCGCCTTTAGCGGGCGGCGGTATTTGTCTGGCATGTCCGGATCGGACTTGATCAGCTGGGTGTAACCCAGCACCGCGTTCATCGGGGTGCGGATCTCATGGGACATGTTCGCGAGGAACTGGGACTTTGCATGGCTCGCGCTCTCGGCCTGTTCCTTGGCGACGCGCAATGACTGCTCGGCTGACTTGCGCGCCGAGATATCGCGGATAATGCCAACGAAGACCTGCTGCCCGCCCGGGCGCGCCTCGCCAACGGACAGCTCCATCGGAAAGGTCGTACCATCCTTGCGCCGGCCTTCCACCTCACGGCCAATACCGATGATGCGCTTGCGGCCTGTCACACGGTAACGCAGCAGGTATTCATCGTGCTCCTCCCGGTAGGGGGGTGGCATCAGCATCTTGACATTCCTGCCAACCACCTCCTCCTCCCGGTATCCGAATAACTGCTCACAGGCCGGGTTGTATTCCTGCACCATCCCGCCAGCATCGATGATCATAACCCCGTCAACGGCGGTCGACACCAACGCCCGCAGACGCTGTTCACGGTCCTCCAGTGAGCGCGAGGATGCCCGATAGCGCAGCACCAGGAAGGCCGTCACCCACAACACCGCGGCTTCGAAACTGACATTGAGCAACAAGGCCGTGGTATCGAAGGGAGTGGCCGAGAAGAGGTAGCCCACCACGATGAGCACAGTCCCGATCGCGGCCAGCAGCATCGGCGCATTCCGCCAGGGCAGCCAGTAGCTGACGGAAATAAGCACGACATAGGGTATGCCGTGAATGACTCCCGACGGCAGGTTGAGGTCCAGCAAGAGCATGACCAGCAGCACGACTGCGATCAACAACAACATAAGTGTCTTGCGCAACTTACTCATCCAAACCCTCTGAACTCGATCAGCCATCAGTATGTAAACCGCCAGCGCACCCCGGGAGAATACCGTCACCATCTTAAACTAGACACACTGCAGCAATACAGGACCTGGCGAGAGAATTTCGATGATTGACTGCAGCAGCTTCTCTCGGTGATTGCAGTTTGCTAAGCTTCAGCTGCCCTATACGGGGTGCCCGCATGCCATGAGCAAGAGGACCAACACCATGCCTGATCAAGCCGGGTCGACTCAGGCAAAACTCCTGATCGTCGATGACAAAGCCGCCAACCTGGACCTGCTGCGTGAGATGCTGGCGCCGCTTGGTCATCAGATCTTCTTTGCGACCAGCGGGGCCAAAGCCCTGGAGATCGCCACATCAGCACTGCCGGATCTGGTGCTGCTGGATGTGATGATGCCCGAGATGGATGGCTTCGAAACATGTCATCGATTCAAGCAGGACGCCGCACTCAGGGAGATCCCGATCATCTTCGTCACCGCCAGGACCGACGTCGAGGACCTGGCCCGGGGATTCGCGGCCGGTGCCGTTGACTACATCACCAAACCGGTTAAACAACCCGAGGTGCATGCCCGGGTCGCTACGCATTTGCAAATCCAGGGCCTCATCGCCCAGCAACGCAAGCACCTTGCCGCACTGGAACAGGCGCGCGTTGAGCTGGAGGCGCTGAATGACGCCAAGGACAAGTTTCTATCGAACCTGGGCCGGGAAGTCAGCAGCTCCCTGGCGCAGATTACAGACACCAGTACCGCCATCAGGGAGTCGGCCAGGACTCCCGGGGCACCCGGTAGCGGCATCGACCGGCATCTGGCAGACGTAAACCGCTCAGCCCAGGATGTGCTGCACCTGCTGGAAACAATACTCGAATGGCCGCGCCTGCAAACCGGTCAGAAGCTCGATCTGCTCTCAACCCAGATCAGCGACCGTGAACTGGGAAGCCTGCTCTCCAGCCTGAACGACCTGCGTTTCCTCTCACTGGCGGAGACCCGGGTCGGTGACGCGGGACTGGTCCATCTGCAATCACTCACCCACCTGCAGGAACTGCATCTTGACCACTCCGATATCACCGACGAGGGCCTGAAGCTCCTGACCACCCTGCCCAGGCTGGAGATCCTCGACCTCAAGGGCACACGCATTACCGACGCTGGACTTGTCCATGTCGGACGTCTGGCAGGGTTAAAGGGTCTCTACCTCACACGTACCGGGATCACCGATGCCGGTCTGGAGCACTTGCGTAGCCTGGGCAAACTCGAGACGCTCATCCTTTGGGACACCGGCATCGGGGATGTCGGCCTGGAATCCCTCAAATCATTGAAGCAACTAAAGGAGGTCATACTCTGGAATACCCGTGTGACCCAGCAAGGTGCCGAGGCATTGCAGGTTGCCTTACCCGAGTGCGATGTGAGCACGAACATGTTCGAGTAACGCCATTTGGATAATTATGCGAACAAAGCAGAAAACTCCTCTCTTGTTGATCAAGCATGGTGGGCAGGGTAGTTCATACCAATCTCCCGCTGCTGTCTGCCTATGAAGGCTGAATGAGATAGTGCAACGTCACTGATCAACACCATATCCAGGCTACTAAAGAATCCCGAATGGCGACACACTGATCAAACACATCAGTCGGATTGATCGATTCGCTGATAAACATGATGCACCCTTCATAGCTGGCATCACGCGAGACGGGAAAATCACGCAATATCCACTATAGTGACTGAATGTAATTCAGGATATTTTCTTCTCGCAGACCAGTCCACGGCATTACCAGACCCCGAGTATCCAGCCCTCCAATTCTGCCTGCTTTCGTTCCGGGAGTGTCAGCGGAGGTTCGAAATATCGATCCAGGGTGCTGCGGCGATCTGCCTCCTGGAGCCAGGCTGCGATGGACCAGGCATCGTGTTCATCGGATGACCGACCCTCTTTTGGAAACCGCCGTTTGTACAACGCAGGGTAGACCTCGGCAACTACCGACTTACCAGCAGGCACCTCAAAGCCATCGAATGGCCAGAAATGAACCCGCGACCGGCCTGCCGGCATTTCCCGCAGCCATAGCAGCCACGGCAACCCGGAATGTGTTGATTTGGCGACTGAACCCTGTACATCAAACAGGAACACACTCTTGGCTGTAGCCGTCCATTGCTCACACAGACGCAATTCTGATGAATCACCCGTGCGTGGATTGTCCTCCCGAACAAAATCGACGCAGGTATGTGGATCGGCTGTCGGCCAGTGGCGCATGAAATCCTTCAAGAAGTCATCCCAACTGGAAATTCCGTAGCGCTGCATATAACTCATGGGGAACGAAAACCCGTGATCCATGCCGATGATTGCAGGCTCGTTAGATTCAAGCGCCTTCAGGCAATATTGCGCAATCTCAAGGCGCGACCAGTTTTTCGCGCCTTCCGCGGTCGTACTGATCTTTACCGGCTCGCCATCTCGTTCTGCTTCATAAACTTGCAGTGACTTGAGCCGGCTTTGCGGTGTTTGCGCACCGGAGTAGTCGATGCCAATGTAGCGGGCGAACCTCATCGTATTTCGCTGTCGTGGATCAAGCCGTGGACGATGCGTAGAACGGCGATGGCAGAGTGGGGCAGGCTCGATAGACATGCCTGAATACGTCCTCCGCGCTTTCGTTTAGATCATCTTCTGTGCCCTCAGCTTCGATCTGGATGACGCCCTCCGGGATAATTGTCCCGTGCTCATGGCCGCCGGACAGTCGCTGTTCGACTGGCTGGTTCGACACTATCCGCGCATCAAGCTGCACTACAGTCCCAGCGATATGCGCAAGCTGCGTCAGGATCTGCTGCAACAGGATCCCGAGTTGCTTCATGACCTTACCACCGTATCTTTACCAGGGTAAGCGCTCACCATCAAAAGCGAAAAACTGTCCTGACTGCGATGGCTTGAGACCGTCCAGAACATTCAGCAGGCCGTTGACACTTCGCTCCGGTGTAAACAACTGCTGCTGCGGCACATTGCGCTGAAACGGCCTCGATAAGGCGGTATCCGTTGTCCCCGGATGCAAGGCGGCTACCGCAACATTGGGCAGGGTTCGCTGCCACTCTATGGCAAGTGTTTTCAGGCACATGTTGAGTGCCGCTTTTGAAGCACGGTAACTCACCCATCCACCCAGGCGGTTATCCTCGATACTGCCGACCTTTGCAGAGACGGTCGCGAAAACGGCCGGCCGCCCGTGGCGAAACTTGCCATGCAGATGCTTCGCCAGCAACAAGCTGGGCAGTGCATTGGTGCGCATGTTCTGCAGAAAGAAGTCGGGATCGGTGTGTCGAATGGTCTTTTCCGGACCCTGTTGCGGGGTGTGCAGCATGCCTGCCGCATTAATCAACCAGTCGATTTCTTCGATTGCCGTGGCCCAGTCCCGGATCGCTGCCTCGTCGGTGAGATCCAGCGGCTGCCAGCTGACATTTCGATACCCGGCGTCAGGCCGATGGCGATGGTAGGTGGCGGTTATTGTTCCAGGCTGTGCGCGCCTGGAAAGCGCCTCAACAAAGGCACCACCAATGCCACCAGAACCACCGGCCACGACAATTTTCATTTCCAGATACCCATGGGTTTTCAGCAGCTGCCTAGAAATTGGATACCTTGCGCGTATCCGCATTCACTGCCCTGGGCTTCACGGCTTCATCATGCTGCCGCTCTTGCTGCTGCCTGGTTTTTTTTTGCATGCGTGTAAATTCCCACATGGTCAGTAACAGGCCAATCAGCAGCATGCTGAATACGAATATGGCGGGATAGAGAATGACTGGTTCGTTCATGATGATTCACTCCTGGCAGTAAGAGCTGCAAGCTTGAAGTAGAGACCAAATGCGAGAATGGAAGGAACCCATATCGCGGTAAAAATGCCCTGTTCACGAAAGCCGTTGAACCACAGGTAGGCTGACACAGCAAATGAAACAATTACGGCAAGCAAGATGAAAAAGTCGGACAGTCTAAACATGATATATCTCCAGTTGTTGAACGAAACGTCTCTGCTAACATTTCCAGAATGAGATTGCGGCAAGCAACAGACCACCGACGGCGACAGAGGCCGGTATACGCATACCGGCTATACCAAAGACCTCCACCATGGTCGGCACCCAACCAAACCAGCCAATCAATAGCCAAATCAGCATGCAGGCGGCTACTGCCGCTCCCAGTACCCCGACAGCCGTTCGGAGCCAACCGATCTCTGCAGTGCAATCAAATGCTGGCAACATGTTCGTAACCCTTCAGGCAGGACGGTTGTTGCCGCAGCCGTGCAGTGGCTGTTGTGCAGGCATGGTGACCTGCAGCCAGCAATACAGCAGCTGGATTGCTGGCTGAAGACAGCACGGTCCGGTTATCGATGATTACTCCGGCGCGCATACGGGTACCGCGCTGCAATCGCATGCCACTGCAATCAAGGTGCCGGGAGCTATACACAGCTCGCCGTAGAGCAAGCTGGCAGTCGTTATGCGTCGCTGAGATTTTCATTGTCACCCGCTCCACTTGCAGCAAGCCCCCGTTGTTGAATGTATAGCTATTGTATAATTGTTGTTAATGTATTGTCAAATTATTATTCAGGGCAGTTCAACCCGGCTGAGGCGCAGCGGCAATGATGTCTCAGCATGACGCACGCAGGGACCGTGCCTGCTGCTGTATGGCACTGAGTGTCCCGGCGTCGATCCTTTGCAGATTGCGCCACTGCATTGCCGTGCGTGGATGCCGGGCGAAACGTTGCTGGTGACGCGCCAGGAAGTCCCAGTAGAGTGTCGTAAAGGGGCAGGCATCATCACCCGTGGCATGCGCAGGATTGTAACGACAGCCCGTGCAGTAATTACTCATGCGCTTGATGTACTTTCCTGTTGCCACATACGGCTTGGATGCGAGGTAGCCACCATCCGCGTATTGCGACATGCCCAGGGTGTTGGGTAACTCGACCCACTCCACGGCATCCACGTACACGGCCAGATACCAGGCATGCACCTGTTGCGGACGCACGCCCAGCAGCAGACAAAACAGACCGGTGACCATCAGCCGCTGGATGTGATGCGCATAGCCATAACGCAGGGTCTGCGCGAGCACCTCGCGCAGACAGACCATGTCGGTGTCACCGCTCCAGAAGAACGCGGGCAGATCGCGATCGGCTTGCAGCGCATTGACGTCGGCATAGGCTGGCATCCTCGCCCAGTAAATGCCACGCACATACTCGCGCCAGCCAAGGATCTGGCGCACGAACCCCTCGACACTGGCAAGGGGTGCACGCCCCTCGTGCAGGGCATGTTCCGCGGCATGCAGCACAGCGCGCGGGTTCAGCAGCTTGAGATTGAGGCTGGAGGACAACAGCGAGTGATACAGAAACGGCTCCGCCGTCCACATCGCATCCTCATAGGTGCCGAACAGTGCCAGCCTGTAGTCAACAAAATCCTGCAGTGCGCTCTGCGCCTCGTCCGGGGTCACCGGCCAGTCGAAGCTGTCGAGCGCACCCGGATGTGCGGGAAACTCCCTGTTCACAAGCCTGATGACCTCGCGACTGGTGTGGTCTGGTGAGAATGCCGGTGGCGCCGGCAACCGCACAGGACCTTCTCTGCCAAAGCTCGCCCGGTTAGCGGCATCGAAGTTCCACTGCCCGCCCAGCGGCTCATCCTGTTGCATCAGGATGCCGGTCTGTTTACGCAGGGCACGGTAGAAATGCTCCATGCGTGGCTGCTTGCGCTCTGCAAGCCAGTCGCTGAACGCGGTTGGGGTCACCAGGAAATGGGGGTCCTCGACGACCTCAAGCGACAGGTTTGCCTGTCTGGCCGTCGCCTCGAGGGCTGACTGCACCCGGGCATCACCGGCCTGCAGCATGGCAATCTGTTGCGGCGGATGTTGCCGCAGTTCAGCGGCCAGTGCCGCCGCCAGCGAGTCATGGCAATGCGCGTCCAGCGGCAGGTAGCAAACTGTGATGCCGCGCCCCCGCAGCTCGTCGCGGTAGTGCCGCATAGCCGAGAGAAAGAGCACGATTCGTGCCTTGTGACTGCAGACGTGCGTGGCCTCTTGTCTGACCTCCGCCATGAAAACACGATCAGAGACGGGATCCAGTGTTTCGATCAGCGGGTGGCAGGGATCCAGCTGATCGCCCAGGATAATGACCAGTCGGCGTACTTTTGTCGTGGCAGATTTTTGCACTGCTGCCCTCCCCTGAGCGTGAGTCGCATGCAAGCGTGACTGGCATGTCTGCTGTGAACGTTGTGCCACAATCAACGCACCCTGCAACACAACGCCCCGCAGGGCATTGTGTTGCAGGAGCGGCGACCACTCAGCTATCCGTGCCGACTACCTCTACCACCACACTGCCCGTCATGGATGGATGAATACCGCAGTAGTAGTTGTACAGACCGTCCTTTTTGAAGGTGTGGCTGTAGGCCTGGCCATTGTAGAGGGTGCTGGAACCCAGGCCGTCGGCGTTGCCGCTGATGGTATGTGGCATGCGACCCTCGTGTATCCAGGTCACTGTCGTGCCCGGCTTGACTGTGATACTGGCTGGCTCGAAACGCATGCCGTTGATACGCACAGTAACGCTTTCGCCTGCAGCCTTGCTGTCACTCGCGGCACCGGACGGGGTGGGCTGTTGAGGCTGTGTGGCAGCGGCTGCCGTCATCGCCGGCATGCCCTGCTGTTGGCTCATGGGCGGACTGTAGGGCGCAGCCATCATGCCCGGGTAGGAACCCGGTGCCGCGTTGTAGCGATACGGCATTCTCTGCCCATAGTAGCCGGCTTGCGGCCCCATGGGACTGTGCGGGTAGTAACCCCGCGCCATGGTTTGATTCTTCATGCAGCCGGGTCCTGCAAGAATGACTTCAGGCGCGATCAGCGCCGCCGCAGTCAGGGAAACGACAATGCCAGCACGCCTGCACTTCTTGATAGATTCTTTCATGATCTCTCTCCTGTGACATCCGATGGGAAGTTGAACACCAGCCCGAGTCGACGATGTTGCAAATATGTTATACACTAGTTGTACAAATATGTAAAGGTCTTGTACACTATTGAACAAGACCTGTGGCATGCCGGGTGAGCCTGATTTATCTGCATGCCTGCCTGAGAGGACACACACCCATGATCACCACGACACTGGACCCCATTTCGCTGAACGATGTGACAGACATCGAGAACGCCCCCTTTCTGATAGAAGGCGAAGGTAATAACGCCTTGAAAATTTATTTCGAGTCAGAAGAAAACAAGCAGGAATACATCAACACACCAACGCACGGTTCGGATGATATGTCGGGACTGAAAAATATCTACGACGATATGGCGGACAATCCGAACACGGGATCGATCAACTGAACCGGACACACTGCCCTGTCCGCGAACTTCAACAGGGCATGGAAACCGTGCGCGACGTGCCAGCTCGATGATGGCAGTGCGCTCAACCGGCGGCTATGGCGATACTAACCCGGGACTGCTACCCAGGAGGTGACCTGTGAACCCCAATCCATTCATCGCGCGCTTTGATCAACTGCCCGATACCCTGCCGATATTTCCGTTACCCGGTGCGATCGTCATGCCCGGTAGCGAGTTGCCATTGAATATCTTCGAACCGCGTTATCTGAACATGGTCAGCGATGCGCTCGGCAGCCAGCGCATGATCGGCATGATTCAGCCAGACCCGAACACCACGGACAACAGCACACTCTGCCACACCGGTTGTGCCGGACGCATCACCCAGTACCGCGAGACCAACGATGGCCGCATTGAAATGGTGCTCAGCGGTGTGTGTCGCTTCGATCGCGGCGAGGAACTGCCAACCACCCGCGGCTACCGGCTGATTGTACCGCTGTGGTCGCGGTTTGCCGGCGACTACAGCGACGACGAGGACAGCCTCGGTGCTGAGCACACTATATTGCTAAAAACGCTGAAGACTTACTTCCAGTCCAGGGGGCTGGACGTCGACTGGGCCATGCTCGAACGGATGTCGACCGTGAGGATGCTGAACAGCATGAGCATGGCCCTGCCGCTCGTCGAAGCAGACAAGCAGTTGTTGCTGGAAACCGTCAAGCCCGTGGAGCGTCTGAAGACATTCATGGCCATTCTCGAGGGTGACCTCAGTTCACACGGTTCAGTCACCCGTCACTGAACGCTGGTCTGGTATGGCCTTCCACAAGCGATTGGCATACTGACGCGAAGGTTCCTCGACAGGCAAAGGGCGCATACCCAGGGACGTGAAAAAGGCTGTGGCATCCTGCTGCGCCTTTACCAGCAAACCGTCGCAATGATGCCGGCCAACAGCGTCTTCGGCTGCAGTGAACAACCGGCGGCCGATGCCCTGACGATGGTACCGCGGTTCAACATAAATGCCATGCAGCAACAGGGCACGTTGTCCTGCAGGTGCATCCCTCGGGTCAGCCCTTTCCCAGGCGGCGACACCGACAATGTGCTGCCGCTGATCCTCCGCCACCACCATGCGCAGATGCACAAGGTCCTGGTGGTTATAACGATAGACCGGCAGCGACAGCCGCTTGACCCGCTCCGGCAACAGCCAGGTCATCACTGCTGCCGCTATCAGCCGGTTGACGGCCTCCAGCTCGGTCTCATTGACTGCACGAATTTTTATCACGCTTGTACACATAGCAGCAGTCAATAGCGGTTGCAAACTGCAGGGCGGGACGTGCCCGGCCTCGACGCGCTAGCCTGCCTCCCGCCACTCATTGGTCTCAGCACACGATCCGGTCACGTCGGGTTACAGCGGAGTCTGACAAACGCATTTCAATCTTCTCAATGGCATGAGTTGCGACAGTGTTTACGTTCTTGTATTTCATGAATGCCGAATCATCACATTCATATCATTCTCGCCCGCTTGCCCACCCCATCCAGTATCGGCCCATAGGTTGATGCCGGCATTCCGGCATCAGCGGCCTGCGCAGTTACCTCGGCAATCGCGCCCTCTATCCGCGTAGCCAAGCCCGAAAAGATACTATCCATATCCTGCTGATGCAGCCCGGCTTTCTGGCCGGTCTGGTAGAAATGCTGAAGCTGGATCTGACTGAGGCGATAATACCCCTTGTCACCCAGTGCCATCGCCAGCTTGATCTTCTGCACCGGGAATTCCGGATACGGTGCCACGGACATCACATCATAGGTGGCGTCAGCAGGAAGCCACCCGGAGAGAGAAAAATCGAGAAGTTCTTGGCATGGCCATCAATGGCGGCCAGCAGCCAGAACACGATCTGCGCCTTCATGAAGGTCAGGCGGTCTTCAAGCGGTGCGGCCGCGCCGTTCAGGAATTCCAGCACATCGACAATGCCGGGGCCGCCATCGCTTTGATATTTCCGCAGGGGCGGCACACCCAGCGCCTGACAGATACAGGTGCAGTATCACCCTGTGAGCTAGTGGTGTCTGTCAGACAATGCCGACAGTGAGGGTAGAATTATTCTGATTCTGGTGTTTGAGAACGTATAATCTAATGCTAGATTTCATGAGAAAAGATCGAATGAGAAAACCTTGCCTTCTATTATTTAGCTTATTAAGCCTTATATCTTGCCCGGTAACTTTTGCCGATGATGCCCTAGTCTGGTATCCGTATCCTGATTCGGACACCGTAGAAGAACCGGAATGGATTATTTTCGGGGCGTTAGTATTTATCGGAATAGTCATAAGCGACGGAATCTATTACAGACGCAAGAACGCCAAAAAGCAAGAAACCCCACCACCAGGACGGGGCTGCATCCTCCACCGTAATAACAGATCGCAGACAGGTGTCTACCTCGGGTGCAGTGAGATTATTGATTAACGGCTGGCGGGTGCCTGTAGGACAAGTCTGATTTAGCTGTAGGAGTTGACCTACATCAGAGAAATCAGCGAATCCTCACCTATAATCTGTTGCTGATAACTACTGCTGTACTGTCGCCAACAGTAATTTCTGGAGAGAGTCATGGAGCTAGTCATTAGGCAAGAAGTCAGTCGTCGTGAAGATTCGCCTGTTGAATTTCCGTTAACGGATAGTCAGGGACTTTTAGTCGATGAGGATCGAAGACGACTCCCTGATCGCCGAAGGTTAGGATATTGCAAGGCCCCTCTCAGGGCCGCGTTCTATAAAAGAAAGGGGAACATCAGGAATAGACTGATTGCTATATCGCTAATTGTGGCTATAAATGCTGCATTTATTTTGTTGGTGTACGCCGTGAGTGTGGCTTTTCAGAACTAACAATAGAAAACCCCGCCACTAAACAAATAGGACGGGGTTGCACCCTTGCCGGCATGGCCAGATCGCTGACAGAGTCGCTCAGGTGCAGGTGCAGTATCACTCTGTGAGCTACTGGTGTCTGGCGGACTATTCCGATAGTGGAGGAAGGAATTCCTCTACATATTATAAGAGTAGGGTGTGTAGTAGTGGGACAGATTGCTATCCCGCTGCCAAATGTAAAGGTGATAGCGATAGTCTAACTCATCGGGCGAGCACTGCTGCCACTGCTCTGTATTCGCCAAGTTTATTAATGCATGATGGACGCTGATCACCTTCCCCACCTTCCCGGCAGCCTCCAGCATTTCCAGCACCAGCGGAGGGTGCATGTCAGTCCATTCCTTTGGCGGCCCGAATGGGGATTTGAACACACGCCCCCACACCTCGGTGCGTCTCAGCAAAATGCCAACCTCCTTGAGACTGGGCGTGTCACTAGTGATGAGAGACACAACATCACGGACCAGGGCTTGGTGTTGTCTGAGCGTCCATTTAATCTTGTTCGCCGCCTCTTCTTCTAGTCGCGTGTTGACCACATGCATCATATTTCCCTCCCTGATTTGTTACCTTCAGTCAAAGATTTAGCGGCGTGACACACCTAATCCTTAGTCTTCAGGGATCGGGAAAACCTGAACTGAACATTGCGTCAGTCATTTGACATCTTGTTGATAACTGATTGTCGTGTTCTGATTACACAACATCACCTACCCACCTCCAAAATCACCGCTATACTTTTACAGCGGGGGGTAAGCGATGAGAGCTGGGAAACTTATCGGAGTATTGATAATCGCGGCTATAAATATGGCATTTATTATGATGGTCTATGCCGTGATCATAGCAATTCAGAACTAATGAATAAGACAACCCGCCACTAGTCCGCATCGCGCATCATGAATACGGCAGTCCTCTGGCCATTTTCCTGATGCTCGGAGTATTGCATGACGTAACTCCACAGGCGTTTTTCGATGGCTTCTATGTGTTCGAGTTGCGGCATGTTCCCTGTGTTTTCCTCTCTTATTCCTGAACAATCCTGTCCGGGCCGTCAAAGCCATCGAAGGCATCCTGGACGATGCTCTCCAGATCACGAACTTCCTCGTCCGTCAGCGCGGAGAATTCTTTTTCCCGCTTTCTT
>JBATFE010000087.1:0-7501 GCA_049664445.1 Gammaproteobacteria bacterium | reverse complement strand
GAAACCCTGGCGGGCGAGGTGTTGTTATAGACAAGGCCGGTATGCGTATCAAACGGGTTACAAGGGTACTGATTATTTAATTAATGGCCACGGAATCCACGAAAGAACACGAAAAAATAAAAGCCTCACAAGAAATATTTCCGTGTTCTTCCGTGGATTCCGTGGCTAATATTATTTTTCCTGTCAGCTTGAAGTACTACTAGCTCGCCTCGCCTTTGCGGATCGCGGTTTTATAATCCTGGTAAAGGCCGATCATGCGCCTCCACAGCGGTCCCGGGACACCACCACTGATGGTCTGGTCGTCAAGACGGATAACGGGTGAGATTTCGCGGGTTGAACTCGTCAGCCAGATTTCATCGGCGCTGAAGAGTGCTTGCTGTGTGATGTCGGCTTCACGGAACGGGATGGCGTGGTTCGCGGCCAGTTCGATGATGAGGTCACGGGTAATGCCGGGCAGCAGGGCAGGGCCGTTGGGTGGCGTAATCAACAGACCGTTGCTGACAATGAAGATGTTGCTGGCCGCACCTTCGATGGCGAGCCCGTTATCTATCAGGATCGCCTCGGCACCATCGCTGTCAATTGCCTGTTGTCGTAACAACACGTTGGGCAGCAGGGTTATGGCCTTGATGTTGCAAAGTTTCCAGCGTATATCCGGCAAGGTGATGGCGGCGATGCCTGTGACGCTGTCGATATCAACGGCCTCTGCGCTCGGCGTACTCATGGCGAACAGCGTCGGTGAACTGTTCTCCGGGAAGGCATGATCACGCCGCGGGGCTACCCCGCGTGTTACCTGCAGATAGACCGCCTGGTCGTGGCCTTCATTGCGGGCCACCAGTTCGGTCAGCATGTTTTCCCATGCCTCGTTGCTTAACGGGTTCGCAATGCGCACCGCATCGAGGCTGTTTCGCAGGCGCTTGAGATGATGTGCCAGCCGAAACAGCCTGCCACCGTAAACGGGGATGACCTCGTAGACACCGTCGCCAAACAGAAAGCCCCGGTCCATGACCGAAACCCGCGTTTCCGACAGTGGCCGGAACTCGCCATTCAGATAGGCTGTAGACATGAGCGGCTGCCGGACCTATTCAAAATACAGCAGGCCTTCATCCGTGATGCGCTGCCAGAATGATCCTTCACCGATCGATTGCAGGCTCACCAGTGGCTGACTGGCAACCACCTGTTCTCCCAGGGTAACCTGCACCGTACCCAGTGACTGGCCCGCGGTGACCGGTGCCATGATGCGCTGGTCGATGTTCATGGAGGCATTCAGTGATTCATACTGTCCCCTGGGAATGGTCACATACAAGGCATTGTCGATACCCAGTGCAACGGTATCGCTGCTGCCTTTCCAGATGCGTGATGTCGTCAGCTGGGTGCCGGCATCGTAGAGCTTGTGGGTTTCAAAGAAGCGAAATCCATAGTTCAGCAGTGCCTGGCTGGCATCGGCACGTGCGTTCTCGCTGTTGGTGCCAAGGACAACGGTGATCAGGCGCATGCCGTCTTTTTTGGCGGAGGTCACCAGGCAATAGCCGGCCGATTCGGTATGGCCGGTCTTCAGACCATCAACGCTTTCATCACGCCACAGCAGGGTGTTGCGGTTATGCTGGGTGATATCGTTAAAGGTGTATTCCTTCTGCGAGTACCACTTGTAGTACTCCGGGAATTTTTTTATCAACAGGGACGACAGTTTGGCGATATCCTTTGCCGTCATGTGGTGGTTTTCATCCGGCAGGCCCGTTGAGTTTATGAAGTGGCTGCCGGTCAGGCCGATGGCCTCTGCATGCTTGTTCATCAGTGCGGCAAAGGAGTCTTCACTGCCGGCGACATACTCGGCCAGCGCCACGGTTGCATCATTACCTGATTGCACGATCATGCCCTGCAGCAGGGCTTCAACCGGGACCTGTTTGCCGACTTCAACAAACATGCGCGAGCCGGGCGTACGCCAGGCCTTTTCGCTGATGGTGACGATGTCACCGAGGGCGATGTTGTTGGACTGCAGTTCAGTGAAAATCACGTAGGCGGTCATCAACTTGGTAATGCTGGCCGGTTCCACCGAGACATCGGAATTCTCTTCTGCGAGCACATTGCCACTGCCGTGGTCCATGATAATGAATGACTTGGCACCTGTTGACGGTGCCTTCGGGATAGGCATGGCCGCCTGGAGGTTGGCGCCGTACAGCTGGAATGAAATAATTGCTATATATATCAAATGCTTATACATATTTTTCCTGCAGAAGATTGAGTTTGAAAGTGCCTGCATTGTCCGTACCTGGCCGCCATTTTGCAATGGCTGTCAACCGCCGGGCGAACGCTTAGCGGACAATCGAATGACTGTTGTCGATACCCAGCACCTTGAGTTCCTGCACCACCCGGTTGGCTTCCATGTGACTTGCCAGGGGGCCTACCTGTACCTTGAAAAAGGTACCGGCATCGGTGTTCGCCTCAACGATTCTGACAGCGCCGAAATTTTGCGATAGCAGATCAGCCTGCATCCGCCGTGCATTGTCGCGATTCGAAAAGGCCCCGACCTGCAGGTACAAGGTCTCGTTTGCCTGCATCACGGCGGGTGCTGCGCCGGTCTCGTCCAGCGGTGCGGCAGTGGCGACCTGCTGCGGGTCTATTGCGCGAATCTCCACCTGCCCGGTGCCGTATGGCAGGATATCGAGCCTGGCAGCCGCCGAGTAGGACAGGTCTATGAGGCGGTCTCCATGGAACGGGCCACGGTCGTTGACCCTGACGATGACCGAGCGGCCGTTTTTCAGGTTCGTGACCTCGACATAGGTGGGCAGAGGCAGGGTCTTGTGGGCCGCCGTCATCGCATACAGGTCATACGGCTCGCCGCTGGAGGTGCGCTTGCCATGGAACTTGGTGCCATACCAGGAGGCGGTTCCGCGCGCCGTGTAACCCTTGCCGGAGGGCAGGGTGTAGTAGGTCTTGCCATACACTTCATACGATTCCGGATTGCCATAGCGGCTCAACGGTTCAGCGCGTGGCACGGCATCGGGGACGTTCGAGACGTCCCGCGGATTGGACGGGGCATCATCCGATTGCAGGCCGGTCTCCAGGGTGCTGCAGGCCACAAAGCCGCTGCTGATCATCACTAGCACCGCAGCCAGCCGAATGCTTTTGCCAAGGACGGGCCTAGTCATTGAAATGCGCGCTTTGTTCATAGGCTCCACGGATTTCCTCGCTTAACTGGTAAACCGCCATGGCATACAGCGGGCTGTGGTTGTAGCGGGTAATGGTGTAGAAATTATTGAACGCAAGCCAGTATTCAGGACCCTGTTCCTGTTCCAGGCGCAACAGCGCGGCCACCAGCTCATCGGGCATGGGTTCGAGCGGTGTGATACCGTCATGGCGCAGGGCATCGAGCACGGTGTTGGGTTTGTAGCCCAGCTCCAGCAGGGCACTGTACTGGTCGCCTTCCACCCGGGCGCGAACGGCCACGGGGCCACCGGCCTTCCAGTTATGGCGACTGAAATAATTGGCGACGCTGCCAATGATGTCCATCTTGTTGTGCCACAGATCGCGCTTGCCATCCTCGTCAAAATCAACGGCGAAATTGCGGTAGCTGCTGGGGATGAACTGGCCGTAGCCCATGGCGCCGGCATAGGAGCCGGTGGTCGCCACAACATCGAGGTCTTCCTCGCGCGCGAGGATCAGGTATTGCTCCAGTTCGCCGGTAAAGAATTCGCTGCGTGGCGGGTAGTCAAAGGCGAGGGTGGAGAGCGCATCCAGCACCCGGTGCCGGCCGGTATTGCTGCCGTAACGGGTTTCCACGCCAATGATGGCGACGATGATCTGCGGTGCGACGCCGAACGCGGCCTCTGCTTTCGCCAGGGTCTCGGTATTTTCTTTCCAGAATGCGACGCCGCCATCGATGCGGGCGGGCGTCAGGAATATTTTCCGGTACTCATACCATTTCAGCCGTTTCTCGGCGGGCTTGCGCATTAACTCGAGTATGTCTTCGCGGTGTTGCGCCTCGCTGAAAACAGTCACGAGCTGTTCCTGATCGAAACCGTGCTTGTCGACCATCATGTCGATGAAGGTCTGCACCTGCGGCTGCTCAGCGTAGTTGTTTGCAAGGACCTCCAGCGGTCCGAGTGCCAGCATGGCCGGCAACATGAATGAGAAAAGGCCTGCTCTTAAATCCGGTAACTGCATAGACGGGTCCCTTGTTGGTAAACGTGTCGCGTGCATTCTAGCATCGAACTATTGATCAGGCAGGCAGTAATTTGCGATGTGTCTGTATCGACATGAGGATGCCGAAACCGGCCATCAGGGTGACAATCGAGGTGCCGCCGTAACTGATCATGGGTAACGGCAAGCCGACCACCGGTAACAGGCCGGTGACCATGCCGGTGTTGACGATGAAGTACACGCAGAAGGTCATCGAGAGGCTGCCGGCCAGCAGCCGCGTGTAGGTGTCCTGTGCCTGGATGGTGATCATGATGCCGCGTACGACGATGGTGGTATACAGCGCAAACAGCGTCAGGATCCCCAGGAAGCCGAATTCTTCGCCAAGTACGGCAAAGATAAAATCCGTTGAACGTTCCGGAAGAAAATCCAGTTGTGACTGCGTGCCGTTCATCCAGCCCTTGCCCAGCAGGCCGCCCGAACCGATCGCAATCTTCGACTGGATGATGTGGTAGCCGGAACCCAGCGGGTCGCTTTCCGGACTGAGAAAGGTAATGACGCGCTGGCGCTGGTAATCATGCATGAAGTGCCACAGCAGCGGTGCGGCCGCGGCAAGCAGCACGGAAAAGAACGCCAGCAGGCGCCATTGCAGGCCGGCAAGGAACAGCACAAAGAAGCCGGAGCAGGCGATCAGCAGTGCCGTGCCGAGATCCGGCTGCTTGGCGATCATCAGCATCGGCACCGCGATGAGAGTGGCGGATGCCAGTAACTGCCAGCTGTTCGGGGGCAGGCGGTTATCCGCGAGATACCAGGCCACCATCATCGGCACCGCGAGTTTCATCATTTCCGATGGCTGGAAACGCACGAAGTACAGGTTCAGCCAGCGTTGCGCGCCACCGCTGATCTCGCCGCCAATGAGCACCGCGAGCAGAAGCAGTACCCCGAGTACGAACAGCCACGGTGTCAGGCGTTGCAGCATACCGGGCGATAATTGTGCCACCAGCAGCATACCGGTAAAGGCGATGCCAAGGCGTACCAGCTGGCGTTCGACCAGTGCGATATCGCCACCACCGGCACTGTAGAGCACGATCAGCCCCAGCGCGGAGACGGTTATCAGGGTGAACAGCAGCGGCGCATCGAGGTGCAGCCGGTATTGCCAGCCGCTGCGGCTGGCATCCTCGCGGTGTGGTGTCAGGGCAATACTCATGGCGAGGGATCCTGTAAATAGCCATCAAGGATGGCGCGGGCAACCGGTGCGGCGACGGAGCCGCCGCCACCGCCATGTTCGATAATGACTGCCACTGCGATCTTCGGGGCTTCAGCGGGCGCGAAGGCAATGAACAGGGCATGGTCACGCAGTTCTTCCGGGATGGCCTCGGCGTCGTATTTTTCTTCCTGCTTGAGTCCGTAAACCTGTGCCGTGCCGGTCTTGCCGGCAATTGTCCAGGGGCTGTCCTCGCCGATCTTGCGTGCCGTACCGCGCGCACTGTGGACCACCTCGGTCATGGCCTCGATGACGGCGTCCCAGTGTTGCTGTTCGATGATGGTGATGGTGTCGCGGATGCGGGGCTGGTGCGGTAACAGATCATCACTGTTGGCCTCCTGCTCGGCATAGACGATATTCGGTTGCAGCAGGCGTCCGCCGTTTGCCAGTGCCGCGGTCGCGGTGGCGAGCTGTATCGGTGTGACCAGGAAAAAGCCCTGGCCGATACCGGTTATGAGGGTTTCTCCCGGGAACCAGGGCTGATCGTGCCGGGCGCGTTTCCAGGTCCGCGACGGCAACAGCCCTGACAGCTCACCCTGGATATCGATGCCGCTTGCATGGCCAAAGCCGAAGTTCTGCAGGTAATCGTGAATGCGGTCTATCCCGAGCGACAGTGCCAGGTCGTAAAAGTAGACGTCGCAGGACTGAACAATGGCTTTGTTGAGGGCGACGGTGCCGTGGCCGGTACGCTTCCAGTCACGGAATTTACGACTAACATTGGGCAGGGAGTAGTAGCCCGGGCAGTAGGTGCTGGAATGACGGGTGGTGATGCCTTCCTCAAGTCCTGCCAGGCCGACGAACGGCTTGATAGTGGAGCCGGGCGGGTACTGGCCCCGCAGGGCGCGGTTGAACAGTGGTTGCTTGTTGTTTTCACGCAGGGCGGCATAGTCGCCGTACTCGATGCCGTTCACAAACGCATTCGGATCGTAGGTTGGCTGGCTGACAAAGGCAAGGATGTCACCATTGTTCGGGTCGATGGCGATCGCCGAGCCCGTGTAACCTGCAAAGGCCTTTTCAGCGGCGGCCTGCACGCGTGAATCTATCGTCAGGTAAAGGTTGCGCCCCGATACCGGCGGGGTTCGGCTGAGTACGCGGATGACGCGGCCCTGTGCCGTCGTCTCCACATGCTGCAAGCCTACCTTGCCGTGCAGCACCGATTCATAGGTCTTTTCGATGCCGATCTTGCCGAAATGGGACGTGCCGCGATAATTGGAACTGTCCAGCACCTGCAGCGCCCTTTCATCAATACGACCGACATAACCCAGTGCATGTACTGCAAGCGAACCATGCGGGTAATGACGTGACAGGCCGGCGGCGATGTCGACCCCGGGGAAACGGTGGCGGTTGACGGAGAAGCGCGCCACCTCTTCATCACTCAGATGGAAGCGCAGCGGGATAGCCTCAAAGCGTGGCTTGCTGTGTAACAGTTTTTCAAAGCGGCTGCGATCGATGTCCCGGATTTCGATGATGTCCTCGAGTGCAGCCAGGGTGGTGCTCATGTCATCTATCTGTTCCGGTGTGATCTCCAGTCGATAGGAGGGCAGGTTCTCTGCCAGCAGGATACCGTTGCGGTCGTATATCAAGCCGCGGTTGGGTGCTATCGGTTGCAGCTTGACGCGGTTGTCTTCCGAGAGGGTGGTGAAGTGCTCGTGTGCCGTCACCTGCAGGAAAAACAGGCGTGCCAGCAGCACGGCCAGCAGGATGCCGCCCGAGACCAGCAGCATGATGGCCCGGTTCATGACCAGCCGCGACTCGAAAAAATGATCCTTCAGTGTGATCTGGCGTGGCATGACGTGACGCCTAGTTCACCCTGAAGCCGCGACGCATGCCACGCAGTGTGGCATACACCAGTGGCCAGATGATCATGCCCAGCACGGATGGCATCCAGAAAAACCACGGCGCGCCGGGGCGACCGATGATGCGGCTGATCCACAACGCCAGCAACTGGTGCAGTACCAGCAACACCAGCACGGTGAGCGACTGTTGCCATACCGGCACCAGTCGCAGGCGCAGATGGAATTTCAGGGTAATGTAGGCAACCACCGTCAGCGACAGTGCGTGCTGACCGAGCAGGGTGCCGGTGAGCAGGTCGACCATCAGGCC
>JBATFE010000086.1:0-5049 GCA_049664445.1 Gammaproteobacteria bacterium | reverse complement strand
CTTTGCTGGTAGTAAGGGGTACTTACTGTGCAGCAGCAGGTGCAGCCGGGGCTGCCGGGGCTACTACTGGCGGAGCATAACCATAAGGCGCATAGCCATAGCCAGGATAGCCGCCATAGCCATAGCCAGGATAGCCACCATAGCCATAGGGGCCGCCATAGCCATAGTAGTCGCCATAACCGCGTCCATAACCACGGCCACGACCATGTCCACGGCCACTACCGCTGCCGTACATGTTGAAGCCGAAGTCGCCGTCGCCAAAGAAATCACCGAGGCCATCGCCCCAGCCATCACCCCAGCCGTCGTTGTATCCACGGTTACCCCAAGGACCCCAGCCACCCCAGGCAGAAGCAGCAGTCGAGGCGATAACCAAAGCAGCAGCAGTCATTACTGTAGCAATTTTTTTCATCGTTTCTCTCCAGAGTAAAAGTTAAGTCTAATCTTTGAATAATGATTCCAAAGCTTTTTTAAGGTACTACGGTGGTAAGTATATAAGTTGTTGCTAAAATTATATAGTACTTATATCATTGAATTTATTTATTGAAATATAAGAAGTATTTAAGATCCACTTCCGGATATTTCAGTGATCAAGCAACCATATGCCTTGATTTTAGCCCATCACTTATATCTTCTCCCTGCTGAATATAGTACGTCTGTACGCTGATGTGAATATCGGATGTTGAATATCAAGCCCCGTCACTTCACACTGTTGAGCCCGACGAAACTGCCATTATTGGTTTCAGCGAGCTTGCGCATCAATGCGGCATAACGCACGGCATTGACGGGGTAACCGCTGCTGAAATCGAACAATACCGGGAAGCCCACCGTGTGGATGCGTACACGCGTCTTGCCGGACTTGTCCGCCCGGTTCAGTTTCCCGACCGTATCCACCACCCCCTGTATCGAGCCTCTTGCGAAATCGTCGCCAAAGACATACAGGCTGATGCGTTTGTCTTTTGCATAGAAACGCCGAATCGCGGCTTCCACGCCTTCAACCGGGCTCGAGTTCGAGAACGGTTCCCAGCCGCCCAGCCGCTTGATGATGGCCTTGCGTCGCGCCGGCGTGTCCGGAATCCATTTCCCCTGGTACTGGCTGAACATGTAGTCGCCCATGTCATTCATTACCTGGATGCCCTTCACCTGCGGGTAAATAGACAGGACTTCCTCGAGTTTTTTCAGTACCCCGGGCCAGGCGTGCTGTTTCATTGAACCGGAGGTATCGATAATAAAGATGATGTATTCACTGTCCACCGGTACGCCACCGATGGTGGCACGCGCCAGATTACGCTGGTAATCGGCGCCCAGCACACGGCGCATTTCTGCACTCAGGCTTTGCTTTGCCGAGGCCAACTGTCCCTCGATAATGCTCTGGGCATCGTACTGGTTTCGGCTGCTGCTGTACTGCCCGCGAATGTCGGACAGATCGCCCTTGAGTCGCGCCAGCTTTTCTATCTCCTCGGAAAGCTGCTGCTGCTTGCTGAGCAGTTCCCTGTTCAGCACCGTGGTATCGCCGCGTATCTCGAACAGTTCTGCCTCGAGGCGCTGCACCAGACCGGTCAGGTCGACCGCCAGCCGTTCGATGACATGCGGTTCCGATATCTTGATGATGACCAGCAACAGGATGATGGCACCGAACCCGCAGGACACCACGTCGAGAAACGACAGGTTGAAGATATCGACCTGGCGGCGGCGTCTGCTCATGGCCAGTCCCGCGCCGGCGTCAGGAAGGATCCGCGGGTGTCGATTGCCAGTTTCCAGAAGGCGGCGGCGGCATAGGCATCCCCTTCCATGGGCAGCAGGATGGTGTTCACCGGGATACCTTTAGGCAAGGTGCTGACCGCGGCTTCAAAATGCTTCAGGCGTTGCGCGGCGGACACGGTGGTACTGCCCGGCTTGCTGCGACCCTGCGTCGGCAGAACGTCGGTAATGAGCAGTATATTGTCCGGGCGGGGTGACAGTTTGCCGGCAACGGACAGTGCATGATGCAGGCTGGTGCCACCGGAGGGTATGGTTTGGTGGAGACCGGTCACGGCGGCCTCGATGTCCTTGCGACTGGACGTCTGCAGCCACTTCCCGCCCGAGCCGGATACCAGCGGCTGTGCGTCGGTGTTGAAGGCATACATCTGGAACTGTGCGGTCGGCGGCAGGTTACTCACCAGCCAGTCGGCCGTGGCCAGTGCCCGCCGCCACTTGGCGGCATTACGCTTGCTCGCCGCATCCATGTTGCGCCGGCGCACGACGTTAATGATGGTTTCGTCGAGCATGCTGGCCGAGACATCGACCAGTATCAGCACCCGCTTGCCACCGACCTTCAGGCCGGTCAGGTACTGGCGGTCGCCGTCCCCCTTGAAGGTGCGCACCTTGTCACCCCGTGCGGGGTCGGCCGTCGTTCGCGCACCCTGGCGTTGTTGTTCGTCGTCGAGGTTCTTTAAATCAGAGGACAGTTCGTTGATGTGGGAACGGCTGGCGAGTGTCTCCTTCTCCAGCATTGCGATCTGGATTTCCAGTGCCTTGATGGTTTCTATGATGCGCTCGGCCTCGCCCTCGGTCGCGACCTGTTCGTTCTCAACCACGGCCAGGCTGTTGCGCGCCCTTACCCTCTGGTCCTCACCAACGATGACTTCCTGCTCCAGGCGGATAACATCCGCGCTCAGATCGGCGAAGGTTTCATTGCGTGCCCGGACGGTATCGGTGTTAAGGATCAGCACCAGTAATACGACAGCGCCAAAGCCGCAGAACATGATATCCAGAAACGACAGTGAAAATGGCGAGACCGGCCGGCGTTTCATGGATCGGTGCCCGGCTCAGGTCCGCAGGCGCCTGATGAACCAGTGATCGATATAACGTTCACTGTCGAGTACCAGTCGTTCCTGCATCAATTGCAGCTGGTGAATGAAGAACATCAGCACAATGCTGATGACCAGTGCGATAAATGTTGAATTGAAGGCCACCCCCAGACTCGAGGTGACGCCGGTGATATCACCCTCCACCGCGCGGTGCGCCTGGCCAAGCGCATCACCGATACCGCGCACGGTACCGATGAAGCCGACCGAGGGGATCGCCCAGGCGATGTAGCGGATGATGGACAATTCCGACTCCATGCGTTCACCTTCGGACTCGCAGATATCACGCGCCGCGGTGGACACATTCTGCACATTACGGGTTGCGCCGAAGCGTTCTATCGCGGTGAGCAGTGCGCGTGGCAATACATAATCCTGCACCGCAGCCGGTAACGATCGCAGTCGTGATGCCAGGTCACGGGTGTCCTCGGCACCGATGGGCAGATCATCCGGCAGGCGCAGCATGTCCTGCTCGAGCAGTTTATGCTGCGTGTAGGTCGACTTGCCCTTGAAACCCAGTATCGCAAAGGCCCACAACATGAGCACAAAACAGGTCTCCTGTTCATAATCCTTGATTACCACGAAAAAGGAGCGCTGCTGCACGTATCCCGGATCTGCCTGCATGTTGGCGGTTTCCTGCTCCATGAAGCTGTGTGCCTGTGGCCGGATCACGGTCACATACAGGGCATGCACCAGGATAAAGGCGATCAGCAGGGAAAATACCTGGTAGACCAGTTCAACGGGGAAGTTTTTTTTCATCGTTACGGTATTCCTGTGAGCGCGATAGGTGCGGGCTAGATATCGACCGGGAACGACACCGCACTGTCTGCCCCGACCTTCTCTGACGGGGTAAAGGATTTTGCCGGTGCAGGTGTGCTCGGCTTGCCGCTGTCAGCCGGTTTTGTCTGTTGCGGGGCCGGCTCATCTGCAGCCGGCTTGTTGTCTTCGGCTACGGCTGCAAACAGGGTGCCGGCGAACAATATAGAAACAGTCATTACCATATACAGATTACGCATTTTCACATTCCCTATTCCGCATACCGTGCGACCCGGAAACCGAGGTCCGGGCGCGGCGTCCGGCTGTAGTCGCGGTAACTCAGACGCAACTCGGCAATCCCGCCCTGCCGCCAGCTGGAATCGCGCACGACGTGATGGTCGCCACTGGCCGGTCCGGCGGGGTCGGTCACCTGTGTCTCTGCCATGCCGGGATAGACGGCATAATAATCATGAATCCATTCCGCGACGTTGCCGCCGAGGTCAAAAAAGCCGCTGGACGAGGCAGGAAAACTCCCGACCGGGGCCGCAACCCGGTAACCGTCATTATAGCCGGGCACCGTGTTGGCCAGTGTATCCGCGATACTGGCATCGGCAAAATTACCGACCGTCTTTGCTGGCGGGTACTGACCTGCCCAGGGGTAACTTGCCTCCTCCTGCCGCCCCAGACGGCGTGCCACGTAGGCCCACTCGGCCTCCGTTGGCAGTCGATAGCCGCTGCCCAGCGGGGACACCGCGAGCATCTTGCCATCGCTTTCACGGTAGGCGGGCGCCAGGCCCTGTTGCTTGCTTATCCAGTTACAGTAGCGGGCGGCATCATCCCAGCTGACATTTACCACCGGCAGGGTCCCGGCATCCAGGGATGCACCCTCCGCGCTCCCGGAATCGTGCGACGGCTTGAAGCGCCGGTACTCGTCATTCGTTACCTCTTTTTCCGACAGGTAAAATGGTCGTGCCAGCTGTACCAGCCGTGCGCTTTCGTTGGCGCGCCGGCCGGCCTCCCTGCGAGAGGCACCCATGCGAAAACTGCCGGCAGGTTTGATCAGGCGCAGGCGTTGTCCCGTTGCCGTGGTGCGTGTCGCTGGCATGCTGGCGGCCTTGCGCTCCGCTGTCGCCTGCGCTTGCGTTTTCAGGGTGATGGCGACGTTCTTGCTGACGCCGGCACGTGGCGTCACCGTGACCTGCTGCGACAGGTAACCCGACTTGCTGAATGACAGGGTGTGCGGGCGTGTGCTTAATCGCAGCCGCCGCGTTGCCTCACCGGCTGGCTTGCCATCAATCATCAGCCGTGCATCAGCCGGTCGTGTGGTGACGAAGACAATCCCGTACTCCGGTGGCAAGGTGACCGCCAGTTGCTGCAACTCGTCCGCTGCCAGCGTGACCGGCGTGTCGACCAGCTGGTATCCCGGCTTGCTGAGTCGCACGGTGTGCTGCTC